>JAFLUC010000003.1 GCA_022509005.1 Oscillospiraceae bacterium
AAGACTGAGGGGGTTACGCTGTGCGGACTTCTTGAGCATAAGCACTCAGAGCTTTGTTATAATGAAGATGGCGAGTCTGTATGCGAGATTGTTGAGCATAACCACTCTAAGGTCTGCTATGATATATCGCTGCTTGCACTTGATCCTGGAAATAATCATGTCATTACCGAGGGTGACGGCTGGGTGATTACCGTAAATTCCGATGCTACATATACTCTGACATATAGCGGAAAGATTATCCCAAGCAACTTTATGTGGACTCCGGAGGTGTCGCCATATAAAAATAACATTTCAAAACTGGTTATAAAAGGCAGTGTAGAGCAGATAGAGGAAAGTGCTTTTGAAGGCATTGAATATCTTGAAACTGTAGAGGTCGAAGAAAACCATAAATTAACAAGAATAGCACAAAAAGCATTTAAGAACTGTACAAGACTTAAAGCCATAAATCTTGAAAATTTTAAGGCTCTTCAGATACTGGGCAGCAATAATAATAGCGGCTCAGCTGCTTACGACGGAGAAACGTTCAGAAACACAGGGCTTACACAGATAACAATTCCTTCAACAGTCTATCATATTAAAAGTGATACCTTCAGAGGCTGCACAAAGCTTGTAAATGTACATTTTGAGGAAAATCATATTTCAGGGGATGGTAGTTTCTATCTGGATATGGGTGCTTTTGCGGAATGTGCGGCCTTGGAGAGTATTGATCTGACAAATGTTAAAATGAAAGGAAAGCGCTTTTTGTTTCGAGACAGAGGCGACTATAGTGTAGGTGTTTTTATGGGCTGTACATCTCTTAAGGAGATAGAAATGCCCGAAAACCTTGACGGGTCCATGGCCTATATGTTTAAAGGCTGTACATCTCTTGAAAAAATAGTATTTAATGGAACTAACGAATTGAAGTATCAGATGGATACAAATTTTACTGAGTTTATTACCGGTACAAAGGTAAGAGAGCTTGATTTTTCTCAGCTATCGCTTGAGGCAACCTTAGAATCAGAGTTTTTGATTGAAGCAGATAGTCTTGAAACTCTTGTATTGCCTCAACATATAACTAACATTCAAAGCAATGCTATTGTAAGTTGTCCTAATCTTAAAACAATAATATTTGATTCTGATCCGGACAATGGCAGCTATCCTAAGCTGGAGTCGATCGCAAGCAGAGCCTTTGCGGATAATACAGCTCTGACCGAAATAGATCTGTATAATGCTATAAAGCTTAACGATATACGCTCTTCGGCTTTTGAGGGCTGTACATCTCTTGAAAGAGTGGTAATTCAGCCAAGACTTACTCTTATTGACACAAACGTCTTTAAAAACTGTGTAAATCTTAAGGATGTTGTTGCCTATTATCCCAGTAATCAGAATAGTGCTTATACTTTTTATGACGGTGTTTTTGAGGGTGCCGGCAGATACAGACTGACCATCTCGGAGTATACCCGATTTGAGCGTGATATGTCATCTTTACTTTTTGTCGGTCCGAGTTTTGCAGGCTGGAGTATGAATGTAGATGTACTCAAAGGATTGCTTGATCATGCGGACAGTCTGGCCTTTGACAAAAACTGTACGGCATTTACTGTAGGTACTGATGGAGCTTCTACCGGGCTCAAAGCGCCTTTTGAAACAGGCGGAATATATTTTACTGACAGCCAGGGTAATTTATACAGAAGCAACGGCAAAGAGGCTGAGTTTGTATATGCGGCAAGAGATACAAAGGAGATCGTTATCCCCGAAACATTGGAATATGTTTCAAAGTCGTTTATGCCGTCGACCGGCTGTAGCTCAACATCTACTACAGTAAAGGTCACCTCGGTTGGTTCATATGCCTTTGACGGCAGTGACGCGGAAAAGGTTACATTCGAAAATATTGAAAATATTAAAAAAGTAGGTTCTTACGGCTTTGCGAATGCTACAGAATTAGGCGAAATAAACGGAAACACGACCGTAACCGAAGCGACGGATGCTTTTGGAGAAGCTTCTATAGGAAAGAATGCCTTTTTCAACACAGCACTTGCAGGTGATGTTGAGGAGAAAATATTTGAAACAGAAAATGCAGAACCTAAAGGACCAAATGATAAAAATATTACTATAATTGGCGGCGAGAATAACGATCAGAATGGTCTGCAGATTGTACTGAGCGATGCCAACCGTATCACAGATGAAGGAGAAAACAAAGGAAAATATTATACCGGTACCAACGCTGATTTTAATCTGGTTGTACCAAATCTGAATGACGGTGCAGTCTACAGAGTTTATATCAGGATAAATACAGACAAATACGGTGAGATAAAGATATCAGATGTCGATAACTACAAATTTGAGCTTTGTTCCACCGACGATCCCTATATATTCTATTATGAGCTTCAGTCAAATGACATGAGTGAGACATTGAGACCCACCATAAGCTTAAGCTATCCCAACTATATGCCGCCCGGTCTGAAGGCTCAGGTCTGGGGAGCAAGCCTTTTCGGAGACAGTATCGAAAATACAAAGAATCAGGTAATAGAACCGGGAACAGAATACTCGGATAAAAGTATAGTAACTTCGGATCAATATTTTGAGGTTGAGTGGACAACACGTTCAAAGACCTTTAAAGTAGAAAAAGAGAGAATCAACACAGACAATTTTGGCTTTGTATCTTCATCGGACGGAAAAAGCAGCGCTCTCAACGACCTGCAGTATTCGGTTACTTATAATACCCCGGATCAGTTCGCAGAAAACATAGGAAGTGATCTTGTAACCTATGTGGATTATACAGATATACTGACCCTGCCGAATGGACTTAAGTGGCGTAGCGGTCTCAGACCCGAGAACGGACGAGTAGCATTTGAGGGCGGCGAAGCAGTGCTTTATGCCCCCGATGAAACAGGAAAAGAATATGTTGTATGCAGGTTATCCAACTTTGGACAGATTCTGAGTGTTTCTCTTGAAAAGAAAGAAGGTAATGCTTTTGCGGTGCACTGGAGAGTTTTAAATCCGAGCACTGTTTATGAGATATCTTCTCCTGAAAATGCTATTCTTGCTTTCGGTAATGATGTTATTCTTGCCGAGAATCTGGAAACAAATTACAAATTTACCGATATTACAAATTATATTGCTACGGAAACTCACTATACCTTCTCTGATACAAAGCAATCTGAATGGACTACCAAATCAGAGCTGTATTCCGGCGAAGGAAGTATAAACATCATCAAGGAAAAGCTTAATACGCCCAAATATATGGGCGAAGATGCGGAGTATAAAATTACAATAAATAATCCTACTGCTTTTCCTTATGGTAAGATGGATAGGCTTGTAGATGAGCTTTCTACAAGCGGGCGGCCATCTCAGTATATCAAGGCCGAAAATATGCAGAAGCTTTTTGATGGGCTTGACGGAGAGCTACTTACAATCACAATAACAAATGCGGTGATTACTGCACCTGTAAGCGATACGGCAGTAGCTGTAGACGGCTATACCGAAGCTTCTCTTACGGCATCAAATACCGGTAAAGAGTCACGCTATAACGGTCTTGTAGAGACTGATGATGATCCAAATAATCCCACAAAGGGAGTGACTATTGAATTATCGAAGCGCAGCGATGGTTTGATTAACATACACTTAAGCAAAGGTAAAAATATCACAGCAGGTAAGGGCGGAGACTATAGTGACATACAGTCGGCCTTAGATAGTCTGGCTTATATTGTGACTCAGACTGACTATTACACTCTTACTTGGGATTATCCCGATGGGTATGAGTTCCCCGGAGGCGGTAAAAAGGAATATATAATTATCGCTACGGTTAAAAATTCTCTTATGAATCTTTCACAGGGAGATCATATGTATCATTACAGCTGGCCGGGAGATAACGGGATTGATGCCTACAATGAGGCGACAATGTACCTCACAGACAATTCCAAGATGGAGAGAAGTACATCTGAGGATACTTCCAGAGATATAAAGAAAGATCTGAGTATTGGTAAGATGGGTTATGTTGATGATGTACCATTTGTTTATAACAACGGTGTTGAGGATATAACTCTTAGAATAAACGACGGCGATCTTATAGATTACAAGGTTAATCTTACTCACTGGGGCGACAGCTCATATGAAACTCTGCCTCTTGTAGATAAGATTTCCGGTATGCAAGTGCTTCTTGCCGGAGTAAAGGAAAATCCCTTTGCCACATGGACCTCGGGACTTGTCAGATATACAGATAAGGCCGGTAAGGAATACTATGTACTAAATAGAGAAGGAACATACAAGGGAGTATATCTGGGTGGTTATTATGCCGACACCGTAACTGTAAGCAAAGCGGACAGCGGACTTGAGACACTCATAAAGTACTATATTAAGGACACTGTTATCGGCAATCGCGAGTATACGTTTACATACAAGACTCTCTGCAGCCAGGAATATGCGGGAAATGAAAATACGAAAAAGTCCTACTCAATAGGCAATGAGGCATGGGCGAATGACTATCCCACTCATAGAATCTATACCCCAGTGTTTGTTAGTGGTTCAGCAATTAATTTTGATAAGAGCATATTAACGAAACGGGATAAATTCCTGCCTGCATTTGATGAGCTGGATCCCGATGATTTTATGACAATTTATCAGGGTAATAATGTTGTAACATACAGACTTCTTCTTGAAAATAAATTCCCTGATTCCGCTTCAATAACCGGTAAAGATATGTATGATATGCTTCCGTTTGCCGGTACTAAAACCGAATCGGGAAGTACTGTTCCTGTATTCGAGTGGAAGAAAGCGGAAAATATCTTCATAGAATATAACTGGGGAGAATCTGAGGTTACACTTAACGGAAACCCCTTTGCAGATGATGGCAGCGAATGGTCTATTGGTGATGAAAATCCAAACACTGAAATGCTGGATAGTGACAGAAGGGTAGTGGGACAGCAATATATTCTCTGGGATGAAAATCTCAACATAACGATCCCGGGAGGAGGAAAATCATACATCTATGTTACACTGACATTCCCCGACGATGATGATACATGGAACGCGTATTCAGCTGCCATAGGCGCCGGTACACTCATAAATACATTTTATGTTTATGATCTTCCGGAGTCTGTAAGGCACGCGCTTTCAAATCCGGGTAAGGCATTCTTACAGAAGGGTGTTTATGAAATAGGTCATTATATTAATGATGGAGATTACTGGTACAGCATTAAGTCGTATTTTATGGACAGTGACAGATATCATTATTCTAATAATACTGACTATGCCACAAGGAACGGTGACAGACATCCGAAGTACAGTAATAAAGTTGCAAATGTAGTTACTTATTATGTAATAATTAAGAACAGCGGAGTCGGAAGACTGTATCTTTCACCTGTGTATGATGTGCTTCCCGAAGGCTTCAGATTTTTGTCAATGAGATGCCGTATCGGTAAAGATGAGAGCCGGAGCGGGTGGTTCTATGTGGGTGGATTAAAGTCCGATGTTTATAGTGTGCCTACCCAGCATGGCGGCAGTGCGTACATAATAGCAGCTCCTGAGGGATATAATAAAAACGGAAATTGGCACAATCCCCAGGCGGCCGGTACATTTAAGTATACCAATGTATATTACGATGGAGAAACGCAGCTTACGGATGGAAGATACCGTGTCAAATTCTCTTTCAGGAATAACGATGGAGAAGCTAATGCCGGTTACGATCCGGCGAACGGAATGGTGTATCTTGAAGAAAATGAATTCATCCAATTTGCTTATACTGTTTATACAGGAGATGCTGATTTAAGCGAGGCGGTAAACACTATTGCGATGGAATATATTGATTCAAGCAGCACAGGTGTTACCGCAGATGAAGAGACCGGCGTAAATGTGTCTGATTACAACGGCAAGATGGCCAATGACGGTGACCGTAAGGTATGGGATGATAAAACAGCGGAAGAAGCAGGCTTTACGGAGCATAATCAATATAATGAAAGCAGCGAAAAGCAGTGGCTTGTATCAGATGTTACCATATACAAAGGAGAGCAGTCTCCGGGTATTACAAAAGAGGTGAAGTCACCTATTGCAGATGCGGAGGAGCCTGTTGACTGGACTGTTACAGCTCATAATAATGGCGGTACCGGAGCAATAAACAAATATCATATTACAGATACAGTAGAAAGCCCCTTCCGGTTTGAGGGCGACGTAAAATATTCTGTTTTTGCTTCCGATCTTCCTATTAAATTTGATGGTGAGGAAACAAGGGCACAGCTTGTGGCCGGTCATAAACAAGAGCAGGATGGCGGTACAAATGTGTATAAAGACGAAAGCACTCTTTTCACAATAAAAAGAGAAGGTAAGGACACGGTAAAGCTTGCTCTTAACGGATCCCTAAACCCGAATAGGGATCTGACTCTGACAGTAAACGGTGATCCCGTAACCTTTAAAGTAAGTACGCGTGAAGAGGCAGAAAAGTCCTATACGGATTGTAATATCTCGGTACAGATAAAGCGCGGTCCCGACAAGGAAAAGGTAGACAGCAACGGAAATCCTGTAAAGGACTCAAATGGTGATCCGATATATATGCCCGGTGACGAGACCCTTATAATCTATTTTAATGATCATGGATGGTCAATTCCGGCAGGAGGCGAGGGCAAATTGCTGCTCTCAACGACAATTCCGGAGGAATATAAAAAAGGAACGACGGGGATATACAATAACAATGCAAGGCTTCTGCCTGATAATAAGGATTTCAATGCCGGTAATATTACTCAGGGTAAATATGTAGATGATGAAGACTTCGGCAGCGGTGTTGAGAATTCAGCTCTGGTTAGTCTTATAACAGGTGCTCCATCAAGCGCATATAAGGAAATCCATGAGGTTGAAAACCCCAGCAATTACGCTTCATCACAAAGCAGCAATAACTCTATTTTCCTTGATAGTAAGGATAAGATATTTACATATACTCTTACAGTTATCAATGAAGGCAAAAATGCTGAGCCTATGAAAGCTCTTACCATCATTGATAACCTTCCTGAGATATCCGACGGTAATACACTGGCTCCGGTAAACGGGCGAGCAAGTGAGTTTAAGGTAAGGCTGGCGAATAGTCTTGATCCTAAGGTATATGTTATACCGAAAGGCGGAACACTCGAGACAGCAACACCTCTTGACCCAAAGTATTACACTATATCTTTCAGTAACAAGAACGGTCTTGCGGGTAATAATTATAAACCTGGGGACTGGAACGGTGAAGAATCATGGAGCAGCACATACAATGAGGATACCCGCTCAGTAAGACTTATTATTAAAGCGCCAAATCCCGATGAATTTGTCATACCTGCCGATGGTACTGTAAAATTCTGCTTCAATGCCATGATTGATGAGCATGAGTATGATGAAGGTACTGATTCCGATCACAAGTTTCTTGCCGACCCGGCGGAGATTGCATGGAATTCTTTCGGCTACAGCTATGATACAAGCGGATTTTCAGCAATAATGGCTTCCACTCCAAAGGTAGGTATTCAGATACCGGCTATGCCTAATATCAAAAAGAGAATTGTAACAAGTAAGGATGAACCTGCCGGTGCGGCAGCAGATGAGACTTTCACGTTTGTTATATATAAGGGCGACCGTGTTGGATTTAACGACTATACCAAGCTTGATGCTGTTGAGGCAGAACTGGCTGGTTTAGGCAGAGAATTTACTGTAGTAAAGCTTAGAGTACCAGCGGGCGAGAGTGAATCAGAGACAGTGATGCTTGATGGGGAAAGCTTCAAGGTTTATAAAAATGATAACGGCAAATATGTACCGGATGATAACATGCCTTGGGAATGGATAAAAGACGAAACCTATAATGCTGTGGAGATTTTAGATTTTGATGACTATTACAGCTTTAGCGGTATAGGCGGAGATTTTGACAGTAAGTCTAACAATATCTCTTTCGCTTATAATATGTCTCACAATCAAGAGCTTGTATTTAAGAATTCAGTTCCGGACTGGAGTATTAGTATTTATAAGTTTGATGAAAACAATAAGAATGTAGCCCTTGATGGTGCTGTCTTTGGTCTATATTCTGTAGACCCGGATGACAGTATGCTGCCTGAGGATATCGAAAATCTGTGCGCAGAGCTCGGTATGAATTCTGTGCCCGAAACAAGGACAGAGAATAATGTCACGTACTATCTTTCCGATTATGCTGTAACTGTTAATGGCAAGATAGAATGGCCGGAGCTTACAAAAGATTCATATATTATTTATGAGCTCAAGGCTCCCGACGGCTATTATGTCAAAGCTGATGTGAATCATCTATTCACTCGTGTGGATGCTAAAAAAACAGATTATGCGTCAATGGCGAGCGTTTATAATGCACACATTCCTGAACTTCCTTCTACCGGAGGTAAGGGGTTCTCAGCAGCAATACAAATTTTAGGCGCATTTATGTTTTTATTTGGTGTACTGTTTTTCAGAAAAAGATATATAAAATCTTCATTGTAAATAAGCAGCAGGATAAGGGGGGTAGTATACTATAATTATATATAGTAAGTTTACAGGACAGGAGAAACAAAATATGACAAAGAAAATAAAATACAGTCAAGAATATTTGACAGGAGAACGGGCTCTTTTTCAAGGAGAAGATATGCGTATTATCGATACCATTTTTGCTGATGGTGAATCTCCCCTGAAGGAAAGTCATGATATAGAACTGATTGGCTGTATGTTTAAATGGAAATATCCGCTCTGGTATTCGAAGAATATAATTGCTAAAAACTGCACATGGTTTGAAATGGGACGTGCAGGTGTGTGGTACACTAAAAATATAACGGTAGAGGATTCAGCTGTTGAAGCACCTAAAAATTTCCGGCACTGTGAGAATATCATATTGAAAAATGTGTCATTTCCAAACGCGGAGGAAACATTATGGAACTGTGACGGCATTTCCATGGAGCGCATTACTGCTAAGGGCGATTATTTTGCAATGAACAGTAAAAATATAAAAGTTTCGGATTTAACCCTATATGGTAATTACTCATTTGACGGTGCGGAAAATGTAGAAATACACAGCTCGCGGCTGCTGTCAAAAGACGCGTTCTGGAACAGCGAAAACGTGACGGTGTACGATTCGTTCATTTCCGGTGAATATCTTGGATGGAATGCGAAGAATCTGACGTTCGTTAACTGTACAATTGAAAGCTTGCAGGGACTTTGTTACATTGATAATCTTGTCATGAAAAATTGTAAACTGATAAATACAACGCTTGCTTTTGAATATTCTACAGTGAATGCAGATATTATAGGAAAAATTGACAGCGTAATGAATCCGTCAGGAGGTATAATACGGGCAGACTCAATAGCTGAACTGATAATCGAAAAGGATAAAGTGGATCCGGGCAAGACGAAAATTGTATGCAGACAGGAGGAAAATAAAATAAAATGTGTATCTACATAACCCTTAAGGAGATGGAGAATTTATTATGAAATACAATTTTGACACACCGGTAAATCGAAGAAATACAAATTCACTAAAGTGGGAGGTTGAGCAAAACGAGCTTCCAATGTGGGTGGCAGATATGGATTTTCAGACCGCGCCTGAGGTTAGAGAGACCATTTTAGAGCGAGCGTCTCACGGTGTTTTCGGATACTCTATAGTTCCGGATGAATGGTATCAGGCATATATCAGCTGGTGGCAAAAGAAACATAAATTCTCTATAGAAAAGGATTGGCTTGTTTTCTGCACGGGCGTTGTTCCGGCTATTTCAAGTGCGGTACGTAAATTGACAACTCCTGCCGAAAAGGTACTTATACAGACTCCGGTTTATAATATCTTTTTTAATTCTATTCTTAATAATGGCCGGCAAGTGCTTGAGAGCAGTCTGAAATATAGTGACGGACTGTATGGAATTAACTTTGATGATCTGGAAGAAAAGCTGTCAGATCCGCAGACATCACTGATGATTTTATGTAACCCACATAATCCTGTTGGGAAATTATGGGACAAGGAGACGTTAGAAAAAATAGGCGAACTATGCTGGAAATATAATGTAGTGGTGTTGTCTGATGAGATTCACTGCGATCTTACCGATCCGGGTACTGACTATATTCCGTTCGCGTCTGTATCAGAGAAATGCAGAGAAAACAGCATTACCTGTATCGCGCCTACAAAGGCGTTTAACCTGGCAGGATTGCAGACAGCGTCAGTAGTGGTTCCTAATGCTTTTTTGCGGCATAAGATCTGGCGCGCACTCAACACCGATGAGGTGGCTGAACCGAATGCCTTTGCGGTAGATGCCGCAATTGCCGCGTTTACAAAAGGCGAAGCATGGCTTGAAGAGCTGCGCCAATATATTTTTGAGAACAAAAAGATAACCGTTGAATTTGTGAAAGAAAAAATCCCGCAGCTGCGGGTTGTGCCTTCCCAGGCGACTTATTTATTATGGTTGGATTGTTCGGATATGAAAGGATACGCGGCTGAAGCTGCACAATATATAAGAGATACTACAGGTTTATATCTTTCAGAAGGCAGCCAATATGGACATTCAGGCGATAGCTTCCTGAGAATAAATATTGCCTGTCCGCGCTCTGTGCTAAAAGACGGATTGTCGCGATTAGCGGAAGGAATTAAATCATATGAGGCTCAGATTTCAAACTGATGTCAAACGGATAGAGCAATAGCCCTATCCGTTTATTATTGCATTTGCGAAGCAAATCCGCAGAAAACCCACGAGACTCGATGTCTCGTGGGTTCTCCTTGTTATACAATAATTCTTTTTTTCAGCCATTTTTCTCTGAATAATCTTATCAAAAACAATATACCTCTTACGCAAAGCTCGCCGCACATCGCAATCCAGACGCCATGCAGTCCAAAGTACGGAACGAGCAGAATTGACGCGCTTATACGAACTCCCCACATACTGATCAGATTGAGAATACTAGGTACAAACGTATCGCCCGCTCCTCTGAGCGCGCCGGCGCATACAATTGATGCCGCATATAATGGTTCCGCAAAAACCTCAATACGAAGAACCTGTACGCCGAGGACTCTCACTTCCGGAGATGGCGTAAGAATGGAAAATATAACAGGCGCAGCAAAAAACATTATCACTGCTGTGCAGGACATCATAATTACTCCAAGCAAAACCGCTGTTCGCGCAAATCGCCTTGCAAGATCATTCCTCTTTGCGCCGATACTCTGCCCGACCAGTGTTGTAGAGGCAGAGCCAATTCCGTAACCGGGCATATAACAAAAGCTCTCCGCAGTTACAGCCAGCGTATTAGCGGCAACCGACACAGTTCCAAGCGGCGCAATAATAAGTGTTGCCGCAACGTATGCGCCGCACATTACTGTATGCTCAAGTCCTGCCGGAAGCGCGATTTTTGCTGCTGTTTTCATACAATGTTTTTGTATTTTCCATTTACCGCCTGACCTCAGGGATAACTTATCTGAGCGTACACATGCCGCATACAACATAAGAATAGTTGTGCATATCTCTGCGAGTGCCGTGCCGAGTGCTGCTCCGCTTACACCCATTCCCGCGCCGGGCATAGTAAATGATAATCCGCAGAAGGAAAGCTCTCTTGACGGGAAAATCAAAAAAGAATTAAATATCACGTCAAGAACGCATAATAAAATATTTAACGCGCTCGGAGTTTTCATATCGCCGCTGCATTGGAGCATGCTTCCGGTAAGCTGACGAAGCTGTGTTGCTGGCAAAGCACAGGCATAAATCAGAAAATAACGTGATGCGCTGCTCTGTATTTCAGGATTGCCGCCAAGCCATACCGGCAGTTTACCGCTTATCGAAATAGCGATAGAAGAAATTATCACTCCAAAAATCAGCGCGATAATAATCGACTGTCTGAATACATTCCGGGCTTCATCCCTGCGATTTGCGCCAATGAGCTGTGCTACCTGAACAGAAAAACCTGTTGCTGCCGATATGCATAAGCCGCCGATAAGCCATGTTGTTGTGCTGACAAGCCCGATTGAGGCTGACGCTTCCGCGCCAAGACTGCCTACCATAGCCGTGTCTATGTACTGCATGGCAATAGATGTTATCTGCGCCATAATAGCAGGTATGCTAAGACGCAAAACAATCCTGATCATATCAGAAAATGACATATTGCCTCTGCCGTCAAGCTGTAAAATATTCGTATTGCTGTTCACCTTGATATCCCTCTCAAATGTATTATCATAATAATATCATAAATAATTATAAAATGCAAGATACACAGAGGAAACTGCGAAATATATTGATTTTGCCGCGTAGTTGTGATAAAATAAAAATAATAATTTTCTGTTGGAGGATAATCCTATGAATAAGATATTTAAAAGAGTAATGTTTTTTACAGCTGCGGCAACAATTTCGCTTACAGTATCAGCAATGGCGGCGGATGAAGCCGCGAATATACATCTTGCAGCATTTTATGATGATAACGGTGTTCTCGTGGGAGTAAAGTCTATAAACGGTGAATTGAGCGACAAAGAAGTGGATGTGCTTGCTGACGCATGTGCTTCCGAAAATGTTGAAATGGCAAAGGTGTTTTCGTGGACTGAGGAGCTTAAACCTATAGGTGACAGCGGAAGAATAATTAACCTTTCAGAAGATGAAAATACCGTAGTAATTCTTCATACAAACGATATGCACGGCAGTCTTGTAGGTTCAAGCTCAGTTATAGGATCAGACAGAGTAGCAACGCTTAAAATAATGGAAGACGCAATTCTTGCTGATGGCGGAGACGCAACACAGGGCGTCGCGCTCGCATCTCTTTCGCAGGGAGCGGATGTGATTGATATTATGAGCGCGGCAGGCTATGACGTTATGGCGGCGGGAAATCATGAGTTTGACTACGGATTTGATATACTTGCGAAAAACCGGCAGCTTGCCGCATTCCCGATAATTTCAGCAAACACATATTATGAGGGCGCGCCACTCTTTGCCGGCAGCTATAACGGTGGTGAGACGAATGGTGAAAATATAATAATAGAAAAGAACGGTATAAAAATAGGCATATTTGCTCTCACCACAGTGAATACGGCAACGTCAACAAAGCCTGACGGAATAGTAGGTGTGGAGTTCAAAGATGAGGTTGAGACTGCCAAAGAGCAGGTGAAGAAGCTTGATGAGCAGGGCGCAGACGTCATAATCGCTCTCACGCATATGGGAGTGAATCCGGATGCGGCAAAATGCACGAGCCGTCAGCTTGCCGAGGCAATGGCGGATACGAAGCTCAATGCTATTATAGACGGTCATAGTCACACAGTTGTAGGCGAGGTCGACAGCGGAATCGTGATAGGTCAAACCGGTACGGCGGGTGCAAATGTCGGAAGAATGGAAATTACGGTTGATGCGGACGGAAATGTTTCAGTGGATGAGGTGATGCTCACGCGCGCGTTTTTTGACAATATTGAGCCGGACGCGGCAACAGCGTCAAAAATAGATAATATTAATTCTAAGCAGAGCGAAACGCTTAAAACGGTAATCGGGGAGACGAAAAATACGCTCTGGGGCGGATCAATCAATCAGATTTCCGAGGCACGAGTCGGAGAAACAAATCTCGGTGATATTATTTGCGATAGCATGATTTACAGTGTTAAGCAGCTTGTCGGCAAAGAATACCAAGATATTCCGATTATCGCAGTTGAAAACGGCGGCGGTTTCCGTACGGCTATTCCAAACGGAAATATTACAATGGGGAGTGCTGTAAATACTCTACCATTTGCGAATACAGTGATGTATAAAGCAATAACGCCATCTGTGCTTTATACGTATCTGGAGGATTCAGTTTCTTCAGTAACGGCTCAGGACACAGAAACCGGTTTTCTGATAGCTGGATATTCAGGCAGCTTTCCACAGATAGGCGGGTTCTGTTTTGAGTATGATCCGAATGCGGCGACAGGAGAGAAAGTAAAGCGCATAATATTAGGAGATACGGAGCTTGAACGCAATGATACGGAAACAAAACTTATTATTGCTTCGAATGATTATGTCATAGGACAAGACGCTTTTAAAGATATTCCGACACTCGGAGAAGGAAGCGGACTTACTCAGGCGGTTGTAGATTATATAAGCTATATAACTGGAAATGGAACAAAGCCGATTTCGATTGCAACAGCAGAGGGCAGAATAAAGACTGTCGGAGAGTATACTCCGAAAGACTATACCGCTCATGTCCGGCTTAACGGGAATGTTCCGGCAGAGGGATCAGAGCTTAAGGCTTATGTTGACGGTACGGCGGAAGCAACGGGAACCGTAGCAGCCGGTGGAGTTCTGGATATTACTGTGTCTGACGGACCTCACGCGATAAAACTATATGATGATCAGAATGAGGTTTACGTTAATAACTACAGCGGCAATGGCGTAATTGAAAAATACGGAGATTTGTATCTGGGATATCCTGCGCTTGAAGTTAAATAATTTTATTTAGGGATTATTTAGGGATTTCAAAAACGTAAAAGGCTGAAACCCGCATATTTAAAGGATTTCAGCCTTGTGTGGAGCAGATGATGGGAGTCGAACCCACAACCCAAGCTTGGGAAGCTCGTATTTTGCCGCTAAACTACACCTGCGTATTGGTTTCATTATACAACTAATCCGTGGATTTGTCAAGCATTAATTAATAATCATTACAGTAAAGGATAAAGAACAAATATGAAAATTCAATCTACAGGTACACTGACGATTGCTGCTATTGTGCTTACTGCAGTTGCCACAGTCGGATCGTTTACCGCAAAAAAATTGAAGACGCCGGAATCTGCGTCACAGATTAATATTACGGAATCTGAAGGGATAACAGAGTCGCCTGTACGCACGCTCACAGTTACTGCCGTTGGCGATTGTACGTTTGCTACCGACGACTATGCCTCACGCGATCTTGGATTCGTTTCGTATGCGGAGCGTTATGGCACGGACTATTTTCTTAAAAATGTAAAAGGGATTTTTAGTGAGGACGATCTCACAATTGTCAATTTTGAAGGAACTCTTTCTGACCGCGGCGAGCGAGAGAATAAGCAGTTTGCGTTCCGCGGAGATCCGTCGTATGTGAATGCGCTCACATCATCGAGTGTGGAGGCGGCAAATCTTGCGAACAATCACAGCATGGACTACGGTAGCATATCACTTGATGATACGAAAATGTATCTTGATAAGGCTGGGATTCTTCATTGCCGAGACACTGACGATATCTGCATAACTGAAATAAACGGAATTAAAGTAGGTCTTGTCGGAATAAATTATCTTAACACTGATATGAAAACACGGCTTAAAACTGCGATAAAATCTGCAAAGGACAGTGGGGCGGAAATAGTAATACTCTCCATCCACTGGGGAGTAGAAAAAGCTACTGCTCCGGGTGATGAGGAGATAAAGGCTGCGCATACTGCAATAGACTGCGGTGCGGATCTTGTTATCGGAACACATCCGCATGTGCTTCAGGGATTTGAAAAATACAAAGGCAGATATATATGCTACAGTCTCGGAAACTTCTGCTTCGGCGGTAATAATGCGCCGTCTGATATGGATACAGCTATATTCCGCCAGACATTTACACTAACCTCCGAAGGACTTGCTGATGATGACGCGGTAACAATAATACCATGCCGCATATCAGCGTCTGACGGATATAACGATTACTGTCCGACTCCTGCCCAGGGAGATACAAAAACAAGAATTGAAAACAAAATAACACAGTATACGTCGGCGCTTGGAGATCTTACTCTCAATTTCAGATAAAAAAGGATAGGTAAAATAATCGGATTCAGAAACGAACCCGATTATTTTTAATTGTTCATATGAATAAGATCAGACTTACTGCCATTACAGCCATACCGGTTATGCAGCCGAGAATCATAGTATTGCCCTTGTCATATTCTCGCGCCATAGGAATAAGCTCCTCAACGGAAACATAGATCATCATGCCGGAAATAGCGGCAAATATTACGCCGTATAAGGTGTCTCCGAGGAAGGGACGGAGGATGAGATATCCAACCAGTGCCCCGGCAGGCTCTGTAAGCCCCGATAAAAGTGATATCGCAAATGCTCTGCGCTTGTTGCCTGTGGCAAAATATATCGGTACAGATGTTACTATACCTTCCGGGATATTATGAATTGCAATTGCAATTGCAATTGCTGCGCCTAAGTGTATGTTATCAAGCGTTGATGTGAAGGTGGCAAGACCTTCCGGAAAGTTATGAACTGCGATTGCGAGAGCCATGAGAATACCCATGCGCTGCAGAACTGCATCATGCTGTCCTGCTTTTGCGGCTGTCAGATCGCTTTCAGGTGAGGGTATGAGGTTATCGATAAGCATGATAACTATCATACCTCCGAAAAATGCCGCGCTTGACACCCATATTCCGTTTATGTTCCCGAATGAGTTAACCAGATAATCCTGAGATTTCGGAAGCATTTCTGAAAATGCTATGTATATCATGACGCCTGCCGAAAATCCAAGAGAGGTAGACAGGAATTTTTTATTTGTACGTGTAGTAAACAATGATATTATTCCGCCAACGCCTGTGGCAAGACCTGCCAGAAGCGTCAGCAGCATTGCGCTTATTACGTTATTATCCATAAAATCACTCCTTATATTCTTTCATTAATGTTATAATACGGGTTTTATGTTAATCAGGTGAATGGTTTTAGGTCAATTTTTTTAAAATTTTTTTGTTTTTTTGAATTTTGTACTTGAAAAATATGAGCGTATGGTATATAGTATAATATTGTAGTTTACTATAGTGTTTAAATGGTATGTGTATATAAAAGGAAGAAACATGGCAGAAACAATCGGAACGACAAGCAATAAGACCTACAAATATATAAAGTCATTGCAGCAGAAAAAAAAGCGCATTGCTGAAAATTCTTTTACAGTTGAAGGAATCAAGTCTGTTTCCGATGCTATAAAGTCGGATATGATATTACAGCTCATTGCTGTTTCAGAGGATTTTTATAATAATGAAGCTTTTATTTATCCGCCGGATGTAAAAACGGTTATAATAAAATCAGAGCTGTTTTGCGGCTTGTGTGATACAAAGTCGCCACAGGGGATAATTGCTGTTATAAAAATGAAAGAAAATACACATTATACCTGTGAGCTTTCTGAGCTGTATATATATTGTGATAATATTTCCGATCCGGGAAACCTTGGAACTATTATAAGAACAGCAGACGCGGCAGGATTCAAAGGAGTTCTTCTCTCGCCGGGATGCGTGGATTTATACAGCCCTAAAACTGTCAGGTCAAGCATGGGTTCATTTTTTAATATTGATACGGTGCAGGATTTTGATATATCAATGCTGCTTGCAGAAAAGGAAAAAGGGTTTTCGCTATGCTGCGGAGCTCTGTGCAGTGACAGTATTGTTTATACAGAAAAAGATTTCACAAAGCCTGTCATATTAATAGTAGGAAATGAGGCGAATGGCGTTTCGGAGGTAATATTGGACAACTGCGAACATATAATTATACCGATACACGGCAATGCTGAGTCACTTAACGCGGCTGTGGCAGCTTCGGTAATGATGTACGAGGCTGTAAGACAGAGAGGGGGCAGATGAGTTGGAGGATAAGCTGTATTGGTTATGGTTCACTCTCAAAAATATAACCCCTAAAAGACAGATTGATATTTACAGAATATTTGGATCGGTTAAAGCGATATATGATACGGATGATTATGACAGCGTTCTGAATCTTCCTGAGCCTATTAAAAAAGAGCTTGAGGATAAATCTCTTGACAGAGCTGAACAGGTAATAAAAAGGATAGAAGAGCTTGACGGGTATATAATGACAATTGAGGATAATGATTATCCTGATACACTCAGTGAAATACCTGTTCCACCTCTTGTTTTGTACTGCAGGGGACAGCGTATAAATTGGCAAGAGGCATTCAGAATAACAGTTGTGGGAACAAGAAGCTATTCATCATACGGGAGAAGGGCTACTGAGAAAATAGTTCGCGAGCTCACGGATTATAATACTATTATAGTAACAGGGATGGCGCGTGGTATCGACGCTATCGCAAACTGCGCCGCGCTCCATGAGGGCTGCCCGACTGCTGCTGTTTTAGGCTGCGGCGTTGATGTTATATATCCGCCGGAATATAAAAGTCTTTATAATGCAATTATAAAGAATGGAGTAGTTATTTCGGAATTTCCGCCGGGAACAAAACCGCTCGGGAAAAATTTCCCGAGGAGGAACCGTATTCTCGCAGCAATGGGAAACGGTGTACTCGTGGGTCAGGCACCAATGAGAAGCGGAGCTCTTATAACTGCCGCATACGCGATAGATAACGGAGAGCCGACATATGTGATTCCGGCTGATATTTTTGATAAAAATTTTGCAGGCTCAAACGCTCTTATAACTCAGGGCGCAAAGCTTGTGACATGCGCGGAGGATATTACAGAGGACTTCGCTTATATCGCTGTGAAGACAAAACCTGAGAAAAAGCGAGAGAAAAGAAAAGAAGAGAAAAAGGAAGTTAGTCTTGAAGGCTTAAGTGAGACTGAAATAAAGCTTGTAAGCTTGTTAAGCAAAAAGAATTCACATATTGACGAGCTTATAAGAGAAACAGGACTGGCAAGCGCTGAGGTTAACGCCACGCTTGTAATGCTTGAAATAAGCGGTACTGTTAAAAAGCTCAGCGGCAATATATATTGTATTGCGTGAGGGAATGGGGAAAAGAAATGGCAAAGAATAAATTACTTATTGTTGAGTCGCCTGCAAAGGCGGGAACAATACAAAAATATCTAGGTAAGAATTATAAGGTGGTTGCGTCTATGGGACACGTTATAGATCTGCCAAAGAGCAGCTTAGGCGTAGACGTCGATAATAATTTTGAACCGAAATATATTACGATCCGAGGCAAGGGCGATCTTCTTACATCGCTAAAAAAAGAAGCTAAGAAGGCGGACGAGGTCCTTCTTGCTACCGACCCGGATCGTGAGGGTGAGGCGATAAGCTGGCATCTTGCCCATGCGCTTAAAATAGATCCGGCTTCAAACTGCCGCGTAACATTTAATGAAATTACGAAAACAGCGGTAAAGGATGCAATCAAGCAGCCGAGACCGATAGATATGAAGCTTGTAGACGCGCAGCAGGCACGACGCGTGCTCGATCGTATAGTGGGCTACAAAATAAGCCCTATCCTATGGGAAAAAGTAAAGAAAGGACTTAGCGCCGGAAGAGTTCAGTCAGTTGCTACGCGTCTTATATGCGACCGTGAGGAGGAAATCCTGAACTTTGTTCCTGAGGAGTTCCACACAATAGATGTTAAGCTGCACGAAAAACATTCAAAAAAGCAGATCAACGCTAGATATTTCGGTGAGAACGGTAAGGAGCGCAGACTTGGCTCATTAGACGAGGCCAACAAGGTTGTGCAGGATATCACTGATGCTGAGTTTGTTGTGGAAAGTGTTAAGGAAAATACGATGAAGCGCAAGCCTCAGCCGCCGTTTACAACAAGTACGCTGCAGCAGGATGCTTCAAGAAAGTTCTCGTACCAGGCAAGCAGAACCATGCAGATTGCCCAGACACTGTATGAGGGTGTTAAGCTTGGCGGAAAGCTGGGAACTATCGGTCTTATAACATATATGAGAACCGATTCGTTAAGAATTGCTGATGATGCTTTGCAAGAGGCAGAACTGTTTCTTAAAGCGGAGTATGGGGAAGAATATGTAAAGCCGACGCAATATAAATCGAAGAAACGATCGCAGGACGCACACGAGGCGATACGCCCGACATCCATTGCGATAAGACCAATAGATATAAAAGATAAACTCACCACAGAGCAGTATAAGCTGTATAAGCTTATATGGGAGCGATTTGCTGCTAGTCAGATGGAAAGCGCAATATATCGCATGACAAGTGTTGAAATCAGCGCGAACGGTCATAAGTTCAAGGCGAACGGCTCTGAAATAATCTTCAAGGGATATATGAAGGTTTATGTTGAGTCAACAGACGATAAGGAAGAAAAAACAAAGGCATTGCCGTCGATGAAAAAGGGTGACGCACTTACAGCTTCGGATATTGAAAGCAAACAGCATTTCACACAGCCGCCTCCGCGTTTTTCGGACGCATCGCTTATACGCGAGCTTGAGGAAAACGGCATAGGCAGACCGTCAACATATGCGCCTACGATTTCAACAATAGTTTCAAGGGGATATGTTCAGCGCTCAAAGAAACAGCTTATCCCTACAGCGCTCGGGAACGTGACAACAGATATAATGAAGCAGAACTTTACAAATATAGTCGATGTTGATTTCACTGCGCATATGGAAGAGGAGCTTGATAACGTCGAGGAGGGAAGTCTTGACTGGATAACAGTTCTAAAAGATTTCTATCCGGAGTTTGCAGATACTCTTGAAAAGGCTCAGATCAATATCGAAAAGATAGAGATCAAAGACAGAGTGTCGGATGTAAAGTGTGAAAAATGCGGAAGGCTGATGGTATATAAGCTGAGTCGTTTTGGTGAATTTCTTGCGTGCCCGGGATATCCCGAATGCCAGAACACGAAAGCAATTCGCGTAGGCACAGGTGTAAAGTGTCCTAAGTGCGAAGGTGAAATTCTTATTAAGCAGTCGAAGAAGGGAAGAACGTATTTTGGCTGTGAGCATTGGCCTAAATGTGACTTCATGGCATGGGATACTCCTGTGAAGGATGAGTCATGCCCCGAATGCGGAAGTCTGCTCATGCGGAAAAACGGCAGAGGCGCAAAGATTTACTGCTATAACGAGGATTGCAGCTATGAAAGAAAGCTTAGCCGCAGCGAGTCGACAAAGGATGACAGCGAATGATGAATGATTGTGTAAAAGTAATAGGCGCGGGCCTTGCAGGCTGCGAGGCGGCGCTTCAACTCGCAAAACATGGCATATCGGTAAAGCTTTATGAGATGAAGCCGAAAAAGTATTCTCCCGCACACCACAGCGCCGGATTTGCGGAGCTTGTGTGTTCAAATTCGTTAAAAGCTGAGCGAATCGAAAATGCATGCGGTCTTTTAAAAGAAGAAATGCGGCATTTCGGGTCGGTTATGATGCAGGCGGCGGATGTAAGCCGTGTCCCGGCAGGCGGTGCGCTGGCAGTTGACAGGGATGTGTTTTCAGAATTTATAACAGATAAAATAAAAAGTAATCCGCTTATAACCGTTATCAACGAGGAAGTAACAGAGATAAATCCTGATGAATACACGATAATTGCAACAGGTCCGCTGACGTCAGACGGACTTTCGGAAACAATATCAAAGCTTACAGGCGGTGATGAACTCGCGTTCTATGACGCGGCGGCGCCAATTGTAACAGAGGAAAGCATAGACAAGTCAAAGGTATTCCGCGCTGCGCGCTATGACAGAGGCACAGCAGACTATATAAACTGTCCTATGACAAAGGAGGATTATACCGCATTTTATAACGAGCTTATAAATGCTGAAACAGCAAAGCTTAAGGAGTTTGAAAGCGGAAAGGTATTCGAAGGCTGTATGCCTGTTGAGGTAATGGCAAAGCGAGGCTTTGAAACACTTACTTTCGGACCGTTAAAGCCTGTCGGACTTGTTAATCCTAAAACCGGTAAAGATGACGCGTATGCGGTTGTACAGCTGAGACAGGATAATGCGCAGGGCTCACTTTATAATCTTGTGGGTTTTCAGACAAACCTGAAATGGGGTGAGCAGAAGCGTGTGTTTTCTATGATACCGGGACTTGAGAATGCAGAATTTATAAAGTACGGAGTCATGCATAGGAATACGTTTATAAACTCACCGCGGCTTCTTGATCGCTTCTACTGTATGAAAAAATACAATAAGGTGTATTTTGCCGGACAGATAACAGGCGTAGAGGGCTATGTTGAATCTGCTTCAAGCGGAATTATGGCAGGCTATAATCTTGCCTGTGAGCTTATGGGACGTCAAAAACCGGAGCCCAGCCCCAAAACAGCTATAGGCTCGCTTGCGCTGTATATTTCGAATGAGGCAAATGTTAAAGGCTTTCAGCCGATGAATGCAAATTTCGGGATAATAGACGGATTGGAAAAAAGAATAAGAAACAAACAGGAGCGTTATCGCTTGATTGCCGAGCGCGCTCTTGAAATAATAAACAAATTATAAAACAGAAAGGAACATGATATTATGGCTGAAAAAAAGAATAAGAATGCGGTAGGTAAAACTGAAAAGGAGAAAAATATATCAAAAGATGTAACAAAATCAAAAAATGCCGTGTCAAACTCTGTAAAAGAAGAGAGACCCCAAGAGATAGAATCTATGGCACCTGAAGTGGATGAGCGAATCAAATACTACATACTTGCAATTGCTGCGGTTCTTGTGGTAGCTGTAGTATTTATGGTTGCGTTCTGTTCTAATACAGAATATAAGAAATCGAATAAAACTAATGCTGCTGTAACCGAACAGGAATCAGCTTCGTCGCAGCCGGAAAAGGTTTATCCGCTTCAGTTCCGTTACTTTGTAACAAAGAGCGATGAGAACTATGATGAGTATATGGCTATGATAAGCGAGATTGAGGAGAAGTATGAAGATCAGGTAATGTTTACGATTACTGATATTGACGATGATCCGGTTGCAAGAGACAATTTCCCTGTTGACGTTTCCGGTACGCCTATGCTTATTGTTGTTAAAAGTACAGGCGATATCTTTATGGAAGGAAAGTGTGCTGATAGAGACAAGATTGTAGGATATATTGAAGATGCGATAGGAGATGCTGCAAATCAATAATATCACATAATTTTTGTCATATCCGTAAAGACTAAGGCTATATAACACTTAATTATATAGCATAGATAGGAGTATACGGATATGAGTATCAGAACAGATTTGGCAGTCGAGGCGCATGAGCTTTCAAGAGGACAGGCTGATGCAATTGACGGAGTGAAGCTGCAAAAAACAGTTCATGGCAGTATAAGTCGAACCGTGGTTGATATAACAAGTGATAACGGAGCCGAAACGCTTGGTAAAGAGAAGGGGCGCTATATAACTATTGAAGCGCCGGATTTGAAATACAGTCTCGATGATTACGAGAATGTGTGCCGGATGCTTGCGAGTGAAATCAAGAGCATGTGCCCCCAAATTGATAAAACTCTTGTTGTAGGTCTCGGCAACCAGGATATAACCCCGGACGCGCTCGGCTCGGAGGCTATATCGCAGCTTATAATAACAAGTCATATCAAGGAGCATATGCCCGGAACACTTGACGATGATTACAGCAGCGTTTGCGCTGTTGCACCCGGAGTTATGGGTACTACGGGAATAGAAACAGTCGAAATCATAAAGGGTATAACTGAAAAGGTGAAGCCCGATACGATAATAGCGATTGATGCGCTTGCCGGAGCTGATATAAAACGCGTCTGCACAACTATTCAGATCGCGGATACAGGTATTGCACCGGGATCAGGTGTGGGAAACAACAGAGAGGGTCTTAATGAACAAACGCTTGGTGTTAAAGTGATTGCAATAGGTGTTCCTACGGTAATCGCGGCAGAGCTGCTTTCAGACGGCAATCTGCCTGAGGAATATGCAACGCTTATGGTTACAACAAAGGATATTGATCTCGTGATAAAACGAATGTCAAGAACCGTTGCCAACGGTATAAATATGGCGCTGCACAAGAACCTCAGCTTTCGTGATATTGAGAGTATTGTGGATTAATTACACCGCCGCATGGCGGCGGAATGGAGGATATAATGAAAACGGTAAAGATAAACGAAAATGTCAGCTTGCATTATATAAGTATGACAAAGCTGAAAACCACCTCAGTTGCGGTGTATATTCATCGTCCGCTGTGCGAGGAGGAGGCTTCATATAATGCGCTGCTGCCGCTTGTTTTAAAGAGCGCTACGGAATTATGCCCCAACCGTGAGGCTGTTGCAAAATATCTTGAAAACCTTTACGGCGCATCAATGGGTGGAACGACAATAAAGTGCGGAGAGGATCATGTAATATACTTTGATGCCGAAACTATTTCAGACTGCTATGCGCCCGAAGGTGAACCGCTCGTGGAGGAGCTTTTAAATCTTCTCATGTCGGTATTGTTCGCTCCAAAGCTAGAAGATGGTGCATTTGACAGTAAGATAGTAGAGCAGGAAAAGATAAACGCGCAGGATAGGATTGACGCGTTCGTAAATGATAAGCGTCAGTATGCTTCGGTGCGCTGTCAGCAGGAAACAGCAAGGGGTACAAGCTTTTCGATAAACCGTTTAGGTGACAAGGAGCGTATAAAAGATATAACGGCCCAAAGTCTCTATGAGCACTATAGAAGTATAATAACCTCATCCGTGATAGATATATATGTATGCGGCAATACTGATATAAACGCGGCAGCGGCAGCTGTAGCGGAATATACGGATAAGCTTGTATTTAAAAAGGCAGAAATACCGAAAACCGAGATTATCTTCCGCCCTAGTGAGGAGATAAACAACGTTACCGAGAAAATGGAAGTTGCGCAGGGCAAGCTTGCAATGGGATTTCTTACGAATACGAGACCTGTTGATGATGATTACTATGCGCTCATGGTATTTAACAGTGTTTTCGGCGCGGGAGCCCATTCAAAGCTGTTTAATAATGTTCGCGAAAAGCTTTCACTCTGTTATTATGCTTCATCACAGCTTGAGCGCTTTAAAGGAATTATAACGGTAAATGCCGGTATAGAATTCAAGAATTTCCAGAAGGCGCATGATGAAATATTGGTTCAGCTTGATGAAATCAGAAAGGGTAATATCACAGAGCAGGAGTTTGGCGCAAGCATAAGCTCGATTGTAAATGTGTTTAATTCATATTATGACGACCAGCGCGCGCTCGCGACAAACAGCTTGATGAACAGAGTGGCAGAAACGGGAAAAACTCTTGACGAGATTATAGAATGTGTTAAGAAGGTAACCGTTTCCGATGTTGTGAATGTTTCAAAGAAGCTGCAGCTTGATACTGTTTACTTTTTAAAGGGAAGGGGCGAATAAGATGGAGCTTACATTCAGAAAAAGTGAAATAACAGGCGAGACAATATACTCGGGCGTGCATAGCTCAGGTCTTGATGTATATATAGTTCCCAAGCCGGAATACAGCGGGACATATGCAATTTTCGGTACGCGCTATGGCTCGGTCGATTCGGATTTTGTAGTTCCGGGAGAAACAGAAACGACACATGTTCCTGACGGTATAGCGCATTATCTTGAGCATAAAATGTTCGATCAACCAGACGGAAGTAATGTTTTTGATAAATTTTCAAAGTATGGTGGCAATGCAAATGCTTTCACATCGTTTAATATAACTGCGTATCTGTTCTCGTCAACTTCAAATTTTGAAGAGAACCTCGCAACGCTGCTTGACTATGTTCAAAGCCCGTACTATACCGATGAAACGGTAGAGAAAGAGCAGGGAATTATAGGTCAGGAAATCAGAATGTATGATGACAGTCCCGGCTGGAAGCTGTTCTTTAACTTTATAAACTGCTTATACAATGAGCATCCGATAAAAAAAGAAATAGCGGGAACTGTAGAGAGTATAAGCCACATAACTGCCGATTACCTGTACAAGTGCTACAATACGTTCTATAACCTTTCAAATATGTCGCTTGTAATTGTAGGCAATGTTGACGTCGACAGTGCAGTAAAGGTAATTTGCGACGGGATAAAGAACAATGAGCCGTTTAACGAGCCGATAAAGCGAGTTTATCCGCAGGAGCCGAAAACCATCGCAAAACCTTATGCAGAAAGAAGCATGGCAGTCGCAGCGCCAATGTTTATGCTCGGTTGGAAAGATAACGATGTGAATAAGACAGGCTCAGAGCTGCTTAAAAAGAATATCGAGATTACGATACTAATGCGTATGCTTTTCGGGAAAAGCTCGGCTATTTATAAGAAGCTATATGATATGAATCTTATAAACAGCACATTCTCACAGGATTACACAATGCAGCCAGATTACGGCTTTACTTCACTTGACGGTGAATCTCGTGATCCGCATAAGGTTTTTGAGATCATCCTTGATGAGCTTGAAAAAACAGAGCTTGATGAAGAAGCTTTTGAACGCGCCAAGAAGGTGACATGGGGCAGCTATATCCGTTCGCATAACGATATAGAGGGATATGCCGGCACATTTATACAGCTGCTGTTTATGGGTATTGACTATTTCGATTATTACGATGTATATAAGACGGTGACCTTTGAGGATATAAAAGCACGCTTTAAAGAACATTTTAAAAAGGAATCAGCAGCTTTATCTGTTGTTAAACCGGTATGATAAAAATTGCGTTTAT
This sequence comes from Oscillospiraceae bacterium, assembly GCA_022509005.1. Classification (GTDB taxonomy): domain Bacteria; phylum Bacillota; class Clostridia; order UBA1381; family UBA1381; genus Ornithomonoglobus. The sequence goes on from JAFLUC010000003.1 coordinate 26,174, forward strand.
TAAACCGCCGGCTTATTGAGTCGGCGGTAAATGGCAATAGAAAGGGGGATATAAATGGATTGCTATAGAGCGGCAGAAACCATTAAAACCATAGCACAGAGATTTGGTGCTGATGTTATATGGGATGCGGTGAAGATGAAATCTCTCTTTAAGGATTTCGCTCCTGAACTTAAAGAGGAGAGTAAGCTTATAGCTATGGTGTATGAAAGCGGAACACATAAGATGCTCATGAACGGGGCGGGTGATGTTTCAGATCGAATGAATCAATTAGGTGCTTTCAAGAGGCAGTTGATGAATACATTATACATATCTGAGAACGCGGCAAATGATGTGATGACCATATTTGCAATTGTCTTAGGCTGGGAATCTTCAATTCCGTCTGAGGCAGGAGTGCGCAGGACGCGGTCTGCCTCCGGTCAGATACCTTATGCGCCGCCATTCAATAGAACGCCGACATATACACAACCGGTAAATATGTCTCCTATAAATCCTGATACGCAGCAGAAGAATAGTAAAGCTCCGATTATTACAGCTGCTGTTATAGCTTTAATAGGAGTTGCAGCCGCGATCTTTGCGGTGTGTGTAATATATTTCGGACCCGGCAGAAAAGATGACAGCCCTGATAAAACGACGCAACCACCGGAACCGACAAAACTGGAAGAACAAACAGATGAGCCGAATATTTCATATTATACTGCTTCTCCGACAAATACACCTGTAACAGATAGCTATAAGATAGACTATAATTTTAATTTTGCGTATAATCAGTCAATATCGCCAAATCCAACATATACGAAAATGTATAATAACAAGTATTCGTATTCTTGTGATATTCCTGATAGTTTTGTGCGTGAAGACTATACAAATGAAAGATGTTCATATCGTGCCGGTAATAATTCTGCAATAATTATACTATCTGCCAATTATAACTCCGAAAGAAAGAATATGTTAGACATAAAGCGTGAATATATCATGAAAAACGGTGGCTCAGTTGAATATGAGTCGGATAATGATGGTTGGTTTGTTGTTTCGACAAATAAAAATGGCATGGTCTATTACTATAAATGCTATGTTGGTAATTACATACGATCGTTGGAGATGGTGTATCCTTATGAGTATCTTGAGGATTATAATGATTATGTTACTCGCTTGTCAAAAAATTTCCAGATCACTGATTGATAGAAGGTGGAATAAATATGGCTGATACATTACTGAAAATAATACTGGTAGTTGGTGATGTGGCATGTCTTGCTCTCATCATCGCGCTGCTGATATATAAAAACAAGAAGAAAAATAACAAGAGGTGAATCGAACGACCAAAGGGCGTTCGATAGGCATGTTGCCGAAGGCAACCGTGCGGTCGAAGACCGCTAGTAACGTAGAGAGGTGATTTTTATGGGTTTATTCGGATATAGTATGAAGGAAGGTCCGGGTGTGGACAAGAATGCGAAGAAGAAGCGCGGTTTGTTTCTGTACATAGATATTGTGTTCAGGAAGTTCTTAAAGCTTATGCAGGCGGGAATTCTGTATTTTCTTTGCTCGCTCCCGTATCTTGCTTTGTGCTTTTTTGTGATTTCGCCGACTATAATGGCTTGTATTGGATTTAACGACATGACATTTACGCCTATCGGTGAATACAGCGCTGAACAAACTAAGGTACTTGCGCAGATTCTTTACAGCATAATAATTACAATGTTCATATTTAATTTTTTCGGCGCAGGTCCTGTTTCGGCTGCATATGCGTATGTAACACGCTGTTTCACGCGCGGCGAGCATGCATGGATAGGCAGCGACGGTTGGGATAAGTTTAAGGAGAATTTTGTACAGTCGCTGTTGCTTGTTGTGTGTGATATTGTAGTATTTATATTAGGCTTTAATGCAATATCATTTTATAGGGCACTGTCAGCACAGACAAGCATATTTGTGATTGCGAGCGGATTAACGATGTCGCTTATGTTCATATATATGGTTATGCACTATTATATATATCAGATAATGGTGACATATAAATGCACATTTATAGAGCTTATTAAGTATTCCATTATAACAGCGCTTGCAAAGCTTCCGATAACTGTATTGCTTACAGTAATAACTGTCGGAATATTCTGGCTTATGGTAAACTTTCTTTCCGGAAACCCGTTGATATTCGCATTACTGCTAGGTCTTATAGGTCTTATTTTTACAAGATACCCGATAGAATTCTATGCCGCGAGAGTAATAGAAAAGAATATCAAAGCGGAGCGCAAAAAGGAAAAGAAGAATAGAGCTAAGGTTACTTATATCGAGGAATGACTATCATGATACTTGGCAAATATGATGTAGCTGTTATCGGCGGCGGTCATGCCGGGGCTGAGGCGGCACTTGCAGCGGCACGATTGGGTATGAACACAGTTATGTTTTCCATAAGCCTTGACGCGATAGGAAATCTTCCGTGCAATCCAAGTATAGGCGGAACTGCGAAAGGGCATCTTGTGCGCGAGGTTGACGCGCTGGGAGGAGAGATGGGGAAAGCAGCGGACGCATCCTTTATCCAGTCAAAGATGCTCAACCGCGGCAAAGGTCCCGCAGTTCATTCGCTCCGCGCACAGATTGACAGAAAAACATATCATAGAGAAATTAAACGCCGCCTTGAGGAGCAGGAAAATCTGCAGATCAAGCAGGCGGAAATAACAGAAATACTTACCGAAAATGGCGCGGTATGCGGTGTCAGAACCCATACGGGTATGGAATACAGCGCAAGAGCGGTCATCATTGCAAGCGGGACATATCTTAAGGGCAAGATTTTAATGGGAAGCTACTCGAGAGAAAGCGGTCCGGACGGGATGTTCCCGGCAAACGAGCTTTCAAACAGTCTGAGGAGTCTGGGTATAACACTCAGACGCTTCAAAACCGGAACACCTGCAAGGCTTCATGCCAATACGCTCGATTATGACAAAATGGAGGTTGAAGAAGGAGACGAGCATATTGTTCCGTTCTCGTTTGAAACTACCGAAACGGGTGAAAATAAGATAAACTGCTGGCTTGTTTATACAAATGAGAATACACATAAAATTATAATGGATAATCTTCACCGCAGCGCAATGTACAGCGGCCTGGTTGAGGGCATAGGTCCGCGGTATTGCCCGTCGATTGAAGATAAGGTTGTACGCTTCAGCGACAGAAAACGCCATCAGCTTTTTATTGAGCCTATGGGGCTTGATACAAAGGAGATGTATGCGCAGGGCTTTTCAACGAGTTTGCCTGAGGACGTGCAGCTTGAAATGTACAGAAGTGTTAAGGGCCTGGAGCATTGTGAGATCATGCGAAGCGCGTATGCGATAGAATACGATTGCTGTGATCCTACTGAGCTATACGCAACGCTTGAATTTAAAAATGTTCCGGGACTTTATGGTGCCGGTCAGTTCAACGGAACCTCAGGATATGAGGAAGCAGCGGCTCAGGGGCTTGTTGCGGGCATAAACGCGGCGCTTAAGCTTAAGGGCGAAGAGCCTATGATCCTTGAACGTATGGACGGATACATCGGCACACTCATAGACGATCTTGTGACGAAGGGAACAAACGAGCCATACAGAATGATGACATCGCGCTCCGAATACAGACTGCTGCTCAGGCAAGACAATGCGGACGAGCGTCTTACGCCGATAGGGCACAGAGTAGGGCTTATAAGCGATGAGAGATATGACGCTTTGCAGAAAAAGCTTGAAATGGTAGATGAGGAAATAAAGCGCATATGCAGAATAAATGTTTCGCCGATTGCCGCAAATCCTGTTCTTGAAAGGTTTGGTTCGACTCCGATAAAGTGCGGAATCAAGCTTTCAGAGCTTATCAAGCGTCCTGAACTGGATTATGGAAAGCTTAAGGAGCTTGACCCGGAACGCCCCGAGCTGCCGTACGCGGTAGTCGAGGAGGCGGAAATAAAGCTTAAATATGACGGATATATAAAGCGTCAGCTTTCACAGGCAGAACAGGCGAGGAAAATGGAATCAAGGCTTATTCCGGAAAATGCCGATTATGATGAAATCTACGGACTGAGAATTGAAGCAAGGCAGAAGCTTTCAAAAATCAGACCGAAATCAATCGGGCAGGCATCGAGGATTTCGGGCGTGTCTCCGGCAGATATTTCGGTACTTATAATATGGCTTGAGGCTCAGAAAAACAATGCAAGGGATTGATACCCTGCGCATTGTTTTTTTTTTATTGCTTTTCATGTCGAGATAAGTCGAAGTTCAGAGCGATAGCCAAATTCTATCTTAAACGACATTTATATACAGATTTTCGACGCTTATTTCGACGGTGTAACGCGCGGTTTTTATTGAAAATCGGTGTCACGCGTGGTAATCTTATAGTGCAATTTATTGAAAAATAAGGTTTAAAGGGAAAGTTTGGAATTTCCCAAACGACTTTTGTGAAAGGAGTTAATTATTATAAAAATGGAAAAAGTAAATGTACTTATAGTAGATGACGATGAAAAGTATGCGAGCCAGCTTGAAGACTATATGAAAACAACACAGGATATAATTCCTGTCGGACAGGCCTCAGACGGCGAGGAGGCTCTCGGAATGATTGATGAAACATCGCCGGATGTGGTTCTTCTTGACATCATCTTACCCAAGCTTGACGGAATAGGCGTTTTAAGACGCATGGCGTCAAGGGAAGGGAAAAGACCTGTTGTGATTGTAACCTCCGCCTCATCACTCACAAGTCTGTACGATGTTGCGGCAAAGTACGGTGCGGCATATTTTATCATGAAGCCGCAGAGCGCAAGCAGCATATGCGATGTTATCCGTGACATGTGCGGTATAGATAAGGCTCGCAGGTTTGAGGCGGAACGGAGAATTGACGATACTGCAATCGACCTGGAATCGGTTGTAACGGAATACATACATGAGCTTGGAGTTCCGGCGCACATAAAGGGTTATCATTATCTGCGTACCGCGATCATGATGGTGGTAAGGGACATGGATCTGTTAAACTATATAACAAAGGAGCTGTATCCTGAAATTGCAAAGGCATATCAGACCACATCAAGCCGCGTTGAACGCGCAATAAGACATTCGATCGAGGTCGCATGGACAAGAGGAAAGCCTCAGACGATGAATGATGTATTTGGCTATACGATAAATACCGGTAAGGGCAAGCCAACAAATTCCGAGTTCATCGCAATGGTAGCGGATAGGATACGACTTAAAGTCAGATGAAAGCAAACACAGTGTACTCATATCGGGTACACTGTGTTATTGCATTTGCGAAGCAAATCCGCAAAGAATGTGTGCTGCTTGATGCCACAAACATTCTTATTTGTTTTTTAAATCAGATTTTTGCGGGTAATGTCAAATTCGACAAGCTCTGCTGCGCATCGTATAAAACGATTCATTGTAACTTCATCGAGATACGGATAGTCGCGGTCAAGCTCGCGGCCTTCCGAACTGCTGTAGTAGTCTGCGATGAATTTTATCTGAACTGTAAGCTGACCGGGTTCGTAATAGGGGAGATAGTCCTTGCAGCTTGTAGTTTCCTTTAATATTTTATATGGTTTAAAATCCGGGTGATCGCGAAGAAATTTGAAGTCGAGATCATACCAGTCAACCTTTATGATCTTAAGGAAATCAGGATTTTCTTCATATTCATCAGCATATGTAATTTTGGTAGGAAGATACATTATTGTTGACCACATAATATCCGTAATAAGATGGATATAATAGCCAAGATAGAAGTAATAATCCCCGTCGCGCTCTCTGTCTTTGAGGTATGCGTCAAGAAATTTCCAGTATTCACAGTAAAGCTTTATTCCTCCGGGCGCCCAGTGTGTAACCTCGGGGGGCGGTACAAAATCGCCGTAGCTGTCCTTTTTGCCGTATCCGCAGTCAGGAGCAACAGAGCCGAGAACGAATTCTTTTGTGTATTTCTTCGGAATTAAGCCGCTTTTAATGAATTCATCGGATATTCGTAAATGAACAATCCATGTTGCCATTTAAATATCACTGTCCTTTCATACATAATCCCATAATTTCATTCATATAATTATACAATAGTGCGGCGTGATTTTCAAGTCAAAATATGCTGATTTTAATTGAGTTATATTTAAGTGTTATTGTGATAATTGACAAAAGATAAAAAAGTCACAATTGTGACTTTTTTATCTGAACATGTTGATAGCGGTATCTATAACGCCGCCCATGCTTTTAAATACACCCTCCGTTTTACGCATAAGACGGAGTCTTTGTCTGTCTGAAATAGGATCTGTAAGCATTGTTACAGCTGCTCCTATTACAAGCCCCGTGGTTATTCCTTTAAAAAAATTAGCTGTGTTTGAATTCATCATTTTCATATTCCCCGTTTCTTTTAATGCTACGGTTATATTTTTAGCTGAGTCATCATTTAATATTCGTAAAAAACATATAATCTTACGATTATTTTGAAAAAAAATCTGACAAAATCATATAAATGTCTTGACTAATTCTGAATTTATGATATTATAATAAGAAGTATACCTATGATTAATATTCATACGGTTACCAGAATGAAAAAAAGGAGCTGAACAACATGGCAAACATAAAACCATTTAAGGGATACAGGTATAATCCGGCAAAAATCAGCGATATGGGAAACGTTGTTGCGCCGCTCAGATATAATATAGGTGATGATGAAAAATCCAAGCTTTATGAGCTTGATGAATACAATATAGTAAAAATCTTTGACGGTAAATCCTTTGAAACGGATACAGATGAAGAAAACAAATATACAAGAGCTGCCGAGTATCTCAACAAGTGGATTGCAGACGGGGTCATTGTTCAGGATGATGAAGAAGCAATTTACCTCTATGAAGAGGAAATTGAGATGAACGGTAATATATACAGTAATCTCACTTTCGTCGCACTGCTTGAACTGGAAGAACTCGGTACCGGAAGCATCAGATCGTGTGAGGAGATAAAGGAGATGTCAAAGAAGGATCGATACGATCTTTTAGCGGCGACAAATGCGGATCTCAGCATGATTTCATGTCTTTATGTTGAAAGAGATAAGCAGCTTTTGAATATCATGCTTGAGCAGCGTGAAAATGAACCGGATGTTGTTTTCAATTCAATAGACGGCACAAAGCAGCTGCTGTGGAAAATTACCGATAAGGAAGTTATAGCGGATATTGTAGAAGCGTTCCGCGATCTGCCGCTTTATATTACGGACGGTCAGACAAGATATTCAACCTGTGTTCAGCACAGAAACTATATGCGTGCGAATAATCCGCTCAATACCGGCGAAGAATCATATAATTACACAATGGTTTCATTGTTTAATTCCATATCGGACGGTATGGTTATTATGCCGGAGCACAGAATCGTTAAGCTGCCAAGAGGTTTTTCAGAGGAATTCTTTGTTGCGGCGGGGCAGACTCATTTCAAAATTGAAAAGATTATCGTAGACGAGCAGGATGACAGCCTGCCGGCTACAATGAAGAAGCAAATAAGCACAAAGCGGCTTGAAACAAAATTCGCGCTGTATCATGGCGGGGGATATTTCTACCGGCTCACACTGATTGATCCGGACTACATAAAAAAAGAGCTTCTTCCCGAGATGTCAAAGGCATATTGCGGACTTGATACGGTTGTTCTCAGAAAGCTTATACTTAATGATCTATTTAATATTGAGGAGAGCGAGGAGCTTGTTTCAACAACGATCTCATCTAATCACTGCTACAATGCAGTGAAAAACGGCAATGGCGATATTATGATCGTTATGAACCCCGTTAAGGTTGAGCAGATTGAAAGTGTTACAGCGGCAGGCGAGAAGATGCCGTTCAGAACTATAAGCATGTTCCCGAAGCCGTGGGTAGGTCCGATCATTAACATCAAGGATTAAAAATTTAAAAAAACACTTGACAAATAAGGAAGCATCTGTTATACTGTCATAGTGACCGCATAGAAACGGTTTATTTAAAATGCTCAGGCATTACCGTAATTAGCGTGTCTCCATATTAATTTAACAGGAGGTGTAACAAATGTACGCAATAATCGAAACAGGCGGTAAGCAGTATAAGGTTGCAGAGGGTGATGTAGTATTCATCGAGAAGCTCGACGTTAACGAGGGCGATACAGTAACCTTTGACAAGGTGCTTATGGCAGGCGAAGGCGCTGATGTTAAGGTTGGTACTCCGGTAGTTGCGGGTGCAACAGTAACAGCTAAGGTTCTCAAGAACGGCAAGGCTAAGAAGGTTCTTGTTTTCAAGATGAAGAGAAAGAAGAACGAGCGCAAGAAGAGAGGTCACAGACAGCCTTTCACAAAGGTAGAAATTACAGCAGTAAATGCGTAATCGCATTTGCAGACATTTATACACACATTTACAGGAGGTGTAACACACATGGCTCATAAAAAAGGTGTCGGAAGTACTAAAAACGGTCGTGACAGCGAATCAAAGAGATTGGGCGTAAAGCGCGCTGACGGTCAGTTCGTTCTTGCAGGCAACATCCTCGTAAGACAGAGAGGTACAAAGATTCATCCGGGAAACAATGTAGGCAAGGGTAAGGATGATACATTGTTCGCTCTTATCGATGGCAAGGTTAAGTTCGAAAGACTCGGCAGAGATAAGAAAAAGTGCAGCGTATATGCTGACTAATTTTTGATGCTGTTAATCCCAAAACGGTTTCGTTTTGGGATTTTATTTTTCTGAGGGAATTCTTCTAAGGAGAGTGTATTAAAATGTTTACCGATAAAGCTAAAATATATATAAAGGCCGGAAACGGCGGAAACGGTGCGATTGCGTGGCGGAGGGAGAAATACATTCCGGCAGGCGGACCCGACGGCGGCGACGGCGGAAATGGCGGCAATGTTGTGTTCAGAGTTGATACTGGAATGACAACACTTATGGATTTTCGATATAAGCGGAAGTATGTTGCCGGAACAGGCATGGACGGAGCGGGCAAGCACTGCAAGGGCAAGCGCGGCGATGATATTATAATAGACGTGCCCCAAGGAACGCTTGTGCGCGATGCAGAGTCAAATCTTATTCTTGCCGATCTCTCAGAGCCGGGCAAGGAGGAAATCATCGCAAAGGGCGGAAATGGCGGCTGGGGCAACTCGCATTTTGCGACGGCTGTAAGGCAGGCGCCGAATTTTGCAAAGAACGGTCAGCCGGGAGAAGAGCGCGAGGTGATTCTCGAGCTGAAGCTGCTTGCTGATGTCGGACTTGTCGGCTTCCCGAATGTCGGAAAGTCAACCTTGCTTTCGATGACTACAAAGGCGCAGCCGAAGATTGCAAATTATCATTTCACAACGCTTGAACCTAATCTCGGCGTTGTGGATCTTGGTGACCACAGAAGCTTTGTAATGGCGGATATTCCGGGAATAATTGAGGGCGCGAGCGAGGGCGTAGGTCTCGGACATGAATTTCTGCGCCACATTGAGCGAACCAGACTGCTTTTGCACGTGGTTGACGTGTCGTCAATTGAGGGAAGAAACCCGATTGAGGATTTTGACATAATCAATAATGAGCTGGCTGAATATGACATGGCTCTTGAGGAGCGTCCGCAGATTGTAGTTGCAAATAAAACCGATATAATTCAGGACGAGGATGCGTATAATGAGTTCTTAGAAGAAATGAAAAAACGCGGTCTGGAGGTATTCACTATTTCGGCAGCAACAGGCAAGGGTGTTCGCGAGCTTATGCAGCGCACGTTTGAGGAGCTTTCAAAGCTTCCGCCGATAATTACCTTCGAGCCGCAGATTGACCTTGAGGCAGACCGCTTTGTCGATAAGAGCGGAAAAGGCTTTGAAATTACCCGTGACGGAGATAAGTTCATCATCACCGGCTCATGGATGGAATCAGTAGGAGGAAGTGTTACATTTGACGATAACGAATCGCTTGCATATTTCCAGCGCGCGCTTATTAACCGCGGCGTAATAGAAGAGCTTATAAACATGGGCATCGAGGAAGGTCAGATAGTATGTATAGGCGATCTGGAGTTTGAGTTTGTATATTAATAGATTTGATTGAAATGAGTCAAAACCATAATGGACAATAGTTCATTATGGTTTTTTTGTATAAAAAATGGAATATTATGTTTTTTGCTATTGTAATTTTGTCGAATGTGTTGTATAATTTTTATAATAGGGAGTGATTTGTATGGATGAAATACAGAATTATAAATGTCCATGCTGCGGTGGTGTGCTTGTATTCAGCGGAGCAAAACAAAAGCTGCATTGTGATTCGTGCGGTAATGATTATGAAGCTGAAACTATAAAGCTTGTAACAGAGGTGGAAGCTCAGGCCCAGACCCAAAGCAGGTATGAATGGGAAAGCTATACTCCGCGGAAGTTTTCGATGGATGACACATCATTGGCAGCATATGAATGTCCGTCGTGCGGTGCGTCTATACAAGGCGATGGTTCGCTTGGCGCAACAATATGTCCGTATTGCGGAAATACCACGATTATCAAGGATAAATTTGAGGGTGCATATATGCCCGACTATATAATTCCGTTCAGACTGGAAAAGAAGGATGCAATGAGCGGATTCCGCGCGAGCGCAGCGAAGAAAATGTTTATCCCGAAAGCGTTCAAGAGCGAGTCAAAGATTAAAGATGTAACGGGATTATATGTGCCGTTCTGGATGTTTGACTGCGGTGCCGAGGCGGATATTACATATAACGCGGAGCGCGTGAGCACGTGGTGTGACAGTAAGTACAACTATACAAGAACAGATTATTACAAACTCTACCGGAGCGGAACAGCGGAGTTTGAGAATATTCCCGTAGACGCGTCTCTTAAGGCCGAGGACGCATACATGGACGCGATAGAGCCGTTTGATTATTCGGCGGCGGTCAAATTTGATTCATCATATCTTTCGGGCTATCTTGCCGACAAATACGATGTGTCGGTTGAGGACAGCATAGAGCGCGCAAACAGGCGCGTGCGCTCCTCAATGGAGAATATGTTAAAGCGTGATACAACATCCTATTCATCGGTTACGACTCAGAATTCGAGTGTGCGGTTCAGCGGAGGAAAGGTGCGATACGCGTTTATGCCGGTATGGATGCTGAATGTGAAATACCGTGAAAAAAATTATAAATTTGCTATGAACGGACAGAACGGTAAATCTGTCGGGAACTATCCCGCATCAAAAGGGAAAATTGCTCTGCTGTCTGCTATCGCTTTTGCCATAACGCTTGCCATAGCCATGGGTGTATGCGGTATCTCAATCGGATGGAGCTTGCTGATATCAGCGATTATGACGTCAATCGTGGCAGTGCTTGCGATACAATCAACCCGGGATGTGACAACTCCGGCAAACGCAGATATGTACGCAAAAACAGGCTCATCTCGAATAACAAAATCGGAGGATTTTTTCCTGTACAGCAATGTAACGCGCTCGGCAAGAGCAGAAATAAAGAACAAAGGAAGGTAATGTATTATGGGACTAATTAAAGCAGGATTAGGAGCTTTGGGCGGCACATTAGCCGACCAGTGGAAGGAGTATTTTTATTGTGACAGTATGGATGCCGATACACTCGCAGTAAAAGGAAAAAAGCGAACAGGAAAAAGAAGCTCCAATACAAAGGGCGATGAAAATGTAATCTCAAACGGCTCTGTAATTGCCGTAAATGACGGACAGTGCATGATTATTGTTGAGAACGGGGAGATCAAAGAACTTTGCGCGGAGCCGGGCGAGTTTAAATATGACTCACAAATGACGCCTACAATATTTGAAGGCACGCTGGGCGAGAAGGTAAAGAATTTGTTCTCAGAAACCGCAAGAAGGTTCACATTCGGCGGAGAGGCGGGCAAGGACCAGAGGGTCTACTATATCAATACAAAGGAGATTATCGGCAATAAATACGGAACACCGTCACCGGTGCCATTCCGCGTGGTCGATATGAATATAGGCCTTGATATAGACATAGCTATCCGCTGTCATGGCGAGTATTCATATAAAATCACAAACCCGATGCTGTTCTATAAGAACGTATGCGGAAATGTGACGGATGATTATACAAGAGACCGGATGGACGGTCAACTTAAATCGGAATTTTTAACGGCGCTGCAGCCGGCGTTTGCGAAAATTTCGGAAATGGGCGTAAGGTACAGCGCGCTGCCCGGTCATACAATGGAGCTTGCTGATGCGATGAACAATGTTATGTCCGCGAAATGGGCAAACCTCCGCGGTATAGAGATCGTAGCGGTGGGTGTCGATTCGGTAAAAGCATCGGAAGATGATGAGAAAATGATCAAGGAGCTGCAGAGAAACGCAGTGTTGCGCAGCCCGCAGATGGCGGCGGCTCATCTTACAGGAGCTCAGGCCGAGGCTATGCAGGCGGCGGCACAGAATCCGAACGGAGCAATGGCAGGCTTTATGGGTATGGGCTTTGCTCAGAACGCAGGAGGCATGAACGCTCAGCAGCTTTTTGCGATGGGACAGCAGCAGGTAAATCAAAATCCCGCGTATCAGTCAGCAGCGTGGATATGCTCATGCGGATCACAGAATACAGGCAAATTTTGCCCTCAATGCGGAAGTATGAATCCAAATTCGGAATGGACCTGCTCGTGCGGTCACGTTAATAAAGGAAAATTCTGTTCGGAATGCGGTAAACAAAGATCATAATATCACAATATAGAGAGATGAACAACTCGCTTGCGAGTCTAAACGGAAAGGAGATTAATATGGACATAATTAAAATGAACTGGCTTGAGGGACGTACCAAGGGCGGCGTTACGACCTTCGGTGTTCCGCATAAGCGCGGAGAGATGCACGAAAAGGATCGACTTGTTATTATGCAGAACGGCGTGAGCCGCGCTGCTCAGTCAAAGCCTATCGCATATTGGGATGACGGCAGCGTTAAGTGGTCATCTGTCACAGCGCTTTTGTACGACACACCTATAACGGTAAGACGAGGAAGATATGAAATGATACCGGGCATGAAGGTGAAGGAAACCGATGAGGAAATTTCAATACATAACGGCGTTGTGCCGATCTCATTCCCGAAGTCGGGTACGGTTCTGGCAAAGGGTAATGATTTTACAATTGACATTAAGGCTATAAAGACTACCAAGGTTGAAAAGGATGAAACTGAAACACGCATTAATACTCCATATTATGGAGATATTGAAGAATGTATAGTCGAGGACGCGGGTGCGCTCAGAACAGTTATACGGGTAAAGGGTGTGCACAGAGCTGCCGATGATACCACATTTTTGAGATTTATCGTAAGATTTATGATATACCGTGATTCAAACCGTATAGATATAAAGCATACTTTTATCTATGATGCGGATGCGTCAACGGATTTCATAGGCGGTCTTGCGGTTGAGGTAAAGAAAAATATGAGCGGAAGCTGCTTTAACAGACGCGTTAAGATAGCGGGCGATTACGGTATAATGCACGAACCGCTGCGTCAGCTTCATCTGTGGAGACCTAAAATCAGCAAGGGCTATTACGAGGCGCAGATGCGTACAGAAAATGTAGATATATCAACCGCTATTGACAACAGAAACGGACAGCCTTGCGCTGATATGCTTGAAAATGTCACAACATGGGACAGCTATAAATATACGCAGGTAACGCCGGACAGCTTCACTGTGCGCAAAAGAACGGTAAGCAAGGAGTGCGCGTATATAGACGCAAACTTCGGAAGACGCGGCAAGGGCTTTCTCTATGCCGGTGATGAAAACGGCGGCATAGCGATAGGTATGCGCAACTTCTTTGAAAAGGCGCCGTCAGCGATAAATGCGACAGGTCTTTCGACGGATGAAGGCACAATAACAGCTTGGATCCATCCGGATGATGCTCTTCCGCTTGATATGCGTCATTATGACACGATCGCACATGACCAGACCTTCTATGAAGGCTTTCCGTGGGTGGGATCAGACCCGTACGGTATAGCTGCTACAAACGAGATGTCAATATTTATATATGACGAACCGACGAGAAGCTCAGAGCTTAAAAAAGATGCTGAGGTTGCGGCAAATCCGGCAGTGCTCATATGTGAACCGGAATATTACCGTCAAACAAGAGTGCTCGGCGAATTTTCAATACCTGACCGTTCAACGCCGCTCAAAGCATGGCTTGAAGATGAGCTTGATAAAGCTGTAGGTTTCTATATGCGCGAGGTTGAACAGCGTCATTGGTATGGTATCTTCAATTACGGTGACGTTATGCATACATATGATCGTATAAGGCATTGCTGGCGTTATGACATGGGCGGCTATGCATGGCAGAATACAGAGCTTGTTCCTACATTATGGCTTTGGTATGCGTTCCTGCGTTCGGGCAGAGGCGATATATTCAATATGGCTGAAGCTATGAGCCGCCATGCAGCTGATGTCGATGTTTATCATATAGGCGACAAAAAGGGACTCGGAAGCCGCCATAACGTAATTCATTGGGGAGATTCTTGTAAAGAGCCGAGAATTGCAATGGCAGGTCATCACAGAGCACTGTATTATCTCATGGGCGGAGATTTCAGAATTGGAGACGTTTTTGATGATGTTCTTGACGCTGACTTTGCAACGATCAAGAATGATCCGCTCGGCGCGTTCTATAACAAGGACGAAATGAAGCTTCCTACTCATGCGCGCACAGGTCCGGACTGGTCAACCTATTGCTCCAACTGGTACACGGAGTGGGAAAGACATAATAATACAAAATATCGTGACAAGATCATAACCGGTATAAACGACCTTAAAAAGGCACCGCTAAAGATGATGTCGGGTTCGAATTTTGAGTACGACCCCGAAACGGGACATCTTGGTTATATTGGCGAGAGCGCGGCAGGAGGATCACATCTTGCAGTATGCATGGGCGGACCGCAGACGTGGATGGAGCTTGCGGCTATTCTGCATGATGATGAGTTCCGTGTGATGCTTACAACATACGGTGAGTTTTATTATATGTCACCGGAGGAGAAGAGGCTGTTTGCGCGCGGACTAATAAGCGGTAATGGTTTTGAATATCCGTATATGGCAGCGGCGCTTGTAGGCTATGCAGCGCGTGAAACGGACGATAAAAAGCTTGCATACAAGGTATGGCAGGTTCTTATACATTCACTTGCCGGCGAATACAAAGATGAGGGCTTCGACAGCGAAATTATTGAAGATTATTTCAATAATAAGCAGCTCGAAGAAATGTTCTGGATATCCACCAACTTCACTGCTCAGTGGTGTTTAAATACCATAGTAGCCCTTGAATTTACCAAGAATTATATGCTTCCCAACAAGGAAGATTACGCATGGGAAACCTGGGTAAAATAATCAGACGAATGGAGGATTAATCTGATGAAAAGAAATTTTATTGCCGGATTTGTGAGCGGCGCTTTGGTTTTTGGTACTATAGGAGCGATAGCAGCGGGCATAATAGCCAATCCGAATCCGTTTCCGATAAAGCTTAACGGAAACGATGTTGATATTGAGGGCTACAACATAAACGACAATACATATTTTAAACTGCGTGATGTTTCTGCAGCAGTAGGCGGATTTGACGTTGATTTTGTGGATGACACCATAATTTTAACGACCGAAAGCGATAAGACCGGAAGCGATGAGGAGGAAGAAATGGCAACTTTATTATATCAAGGACACGGAAGCGTTAAGCTGACGCTTGCTGACGGTAAAACCGTATATATAGACCCATATGCAGGCGAAGGATATGATGATCCGGCGGATCTCATATTAGTTACACATGAGCATGGCGATCACAATCAGATCGACCTTATGCCTCATGCCGATGACTGCGTTGTTTTCAGAAGTGAGGACGCAATAAAGGACGGGGAATATCAAACTCTTGATATTTACGGACTGCACATCGAGCCGGTTCAGGCGTACAACAAGAACCATGATATTACAAAATGCGTGGGCTATATTGTAACTGTAAATGATACAGTGCTTTATTTTGCCGGAGATACATCGAAAACAGATCAGATGGCGGAGCTTTCTGAAAAGAATATAGATTATGCATTCCTGCCTATGGACGGTAAATTTAATATGGATATACCGGAAGCGATCGAATGCGCTGAGCTTATCGGGGCAAAGCATACGGTGCCTTACCACATGTCACCGGGCGAGCTTTTTAACCGTGAAAGAGCAGAGCAGTTTGTTACACCTTCTGCAACTATAATAGAAGCAGGAGAGAGTATTAAGCTATAAACATCATCTACGGAGGAGTTCTGCATTGAAGGCAAAATGGGTATGGAAAAACGGCGAAAATAATGAAAATACATGGCTGTGCTTTGTGAAGAAAATCAGTCTTGACACTGCGCCGTGTTCGTGTGTTGCGAAGATTGCCACTGATTCTAAATATTGGCTGTATATAAACGGTAAATGTGTAGTGTTTGAGGGCGGCTTAAAGCGCGGTCCGTCAAAGAACGAAACATATTATGACGAGGTTGATATTTCAGAATTCTTAACAGCTGGTGAAAATACAATAGCCGCGCTTGTGTGGTATTTCGGCAAAAACGGATTTTCACACCTGTCAAGCGGCATGGGTGGATTTCTGTTTGAAGCGGATGTAAATGGAATTTCAATCTGCTCGGATAACACATGGAAGGTAATAAAACATCCCTCATATGTTGATGCGGACGAAAATGATGATAAGGCGAATTTCAGATTGTCTGAGTCCAATATATATTTTGACGCGTCAAAAGATTTGGGGAAATGGTACGCTCATGATTATGACATATCTGAATGGGAAAATGCCGATATTATCTGCCATGCGGGCGAGGGCGCATATGGCGGACTTTGCAAACGGATTATTCCGCAGTTAAAGGATTACGGATTAAAGGACTATATAAACTCGGCGGACTACGAGGGTTTTACCGCAACCGATGAAACGGTGCTTAAAATGAAGCTGCCGTATAATGCGCAAATCACACCGTATCTTAAAATAACAGCTCCGCCGGGAAAACGTATAGGTATAAAATCCGATACATATGATGATTTAGAGTGGGAAACCAAAAGTATCATGGCTGTATATTACACCGGTGACGGCACCCAGGAATACGAATCTCTCGGCTGGATAAACGGCGAAGAAATTTATTACACCGTTCCGGCTGGTGTTACAATACATTCGTTGAAGTATCGCGAAACAGGGTATGATACAGAGTTTGCAGGCTGCTTTGAGTGTGATGATGAATTCTTAAACAAGCTGTGGCAAAAATCGCTGCGTACACTGTATATCACAATGCGCGATAATTTCATGGACTGTCCTGATCGCGAGCGCACACAGTGGTGGGGCGATGTGAATGTCGAAATGCAGATGATGATGTACTGTCTTGACGAAAAAGCGCTGCTGCTCTACCAAAAGGGCGTCGACACAATGGCAGGCTGGGCGGAGGACAACGGGTATATGCTTACAGTTGTTCCTTCTGTAACGGCAAATTTTGAACTTCCATTTCAAAATTTAGCAGGCATATGGGGCTTTTGGTACTACTATGAATACACAGGTGATAGATCTGTGCCCGAACGCGCTTACGAAGCCTCAAAGAGATATCTGTTAAGCTATGACATGAACCCGGACGGATTGGTCATACACAGGCAAGGCAGCTGGGACTGGCCCGATTGGGGAGATAATTCCGATATTGCGCCAATGGAAAACGCGTGGTACTATATGGCTCTTAAATCGTGCAAAAGTATGGCGGAGCTGCTCGGATATGACGCGGATATTGTTCTTTACAATGAGCGTATGATGAGCATTGCGGCAAATTATAACCGTGTCTTTTGGAAAAATGGATATTATTATGATAATACCACAAACGGTAAGCCTGACGACCGCGCAAATGCGCTTGCAGTTCTTTCCGGACTTGCGGATAAAAGCCGGTATGACGAAATTTTAAAGGTTCTTAAAACTGCTGAAAATTCAAGTCCGTATATGGAAAAATATGTTCTCGACGCAATCTGCGAAATGGGATATATTGATGCGGCAATGGAACGAATCAAGCGGCGGTATAGAGAAATGGTCGATTATGATTATTCTACGCTTTGGGAATACTGGAGCAAAGACGGTACATTAAATCATGCATGGTCAGGTGGCCCGCTTATAACTATGTCAAAATACATTGCCGGAATTCGTCCGATTGATACGGCATATAAGACCTTTGAAATAAAGCCTCATATGTGTGGATTAAAGCATATTAAATGCGCTGTCCCGTCGGTAAAGGGTATGATTTTACTTGATATCGAAAAAACGGCGGAGAGAGTAAAAATGAGCGTAACAATTCCGGAAAATACAATAGCAGAGGTGTATTTGCCGCTTGTAAATAATATGCCGCCGGAGACTTGCGAACATGAATTCACTGTTACAGACGGATATGCGAAATTTATCTTCAGCGCCGGAAACTATGAATTGTAGGGGCTAAGTTTCCACATAAAAAATCAAATAAAAAGCTTGCAATTTTATTTTAATTGTGGTAAAATACCATAGAAAAATAAATAAAAGCTTATGAACGACACATGTAGCGCTATGCGCGTAAATCTGATTACGGTACACATAACAGCCCGTAACGGATTGCATGTGTTTTTTATTTGTAGAATGGAGGATTATTATGCCAAGAAACCAATTTCAAAGAATGATTTTCGCACTTATAACAGTCATTATAACCGTACACGCGTACGTGTTTTACAGCCTGTATGTAGTAAATGGCGGAACGCTTATGAGTGTGACAGGAGAGGGAAGCGTGATAGGCGCGATTAATGCTCAGGGCGGTGTTTATATGCTGGGGCGGTTTATGCCGATATGGTCGGTTGTGATTTTAGAATTCTGCTTTGCGTACATATTGGAGGTCGTTATGGGCAGTCCGTCATCATTTAAGCTTGCGTCAAAGATTTTTGACCCGCGCAGCACGCATCCTGTATTATTTGAAACAGCAATAATATGCGCGACTGTTGGGCTTATGTGTCCGGCGATGAGCTTTATCGCGGCATGGCTGTACTATCCGTATTATGCCGGATTTAATATAATCACGCTGCTTGCCAACTGGTTAAAGCTCGTATGCTTCAACTTCCCGTTTGCATTTTTTACACAGCTGTTCTTCATACAGCCGTGCGTTAGAACAATATTCAAACTGCTGTTCAGAAAGGATATTGCTGCAAGACAAAATAAAAATTGAATAAAGTCCTCCTCTTTGTGAATTTCACTTGACACCAACAATATATCATGATAAAATATATATAGTGAAAAAACAGAAAGGAGGTTTTTTGATGGCAATTTACAAATGTATAATATGCGGAGCAGTTTACGACGAAGAAAAGACAGGCAAGCCGATTTCCGAGCTTACAGCGTGTCCGGTATGTAAGCAGCCGATAGAGAAAATGCAGCTTGTAGAAGAGGAATCCAAGCCTGCACCGGCATATTCAGGCGAGTTGGCTTATGATTCCGCATACACAAGAAGTGATTCAAACTGCCGCTATATGGCCGAAATTCACGAAATGGCGGTAAGCGGTAAATCAATCAGCGCGGCTATGGGAACACAGATGCCTCTGCCGAGCTGGGACGATATTCTTATTCTCGGTGCACAGCTCAATCCGCCGCCGCTTAATGATCATGACGATGTTGACGCGGTTACGGTGATAGGCAAAAATGCGAAAAAGCCTATGGTTCTGGATGGACCGGTATTCATATCGCATATGTCTTTCGGCGCATTGTCAAAGGAAGTAAAAACGGCGCTTGCTAAAGGCTCGGCTATGGCGAAAACGGCTATGTGCAGCGGTGAAGGCGGCATATTGCCTGAGGAAAAGGACGCGGCATATAAATATATATTTGAGTATATTCCAAACAAGTACAGTGTTACGGATGAAAACTTACGTACTTCGGACGCGATTGAAATTAAAATAGGTCAGGGAACAAAGCCCGGTATGGGCGGACATCTTCCGGGCGAGAAGGTAACTCCTGAGGTGGCGAAGATACGCGGTAAAAATACGGGTGAGGATATACAAAGCCCGAGCAAGTTCCCGGAGATTAACTCTATGGAAGATTTAAAGGCAATGGTATCAATGCTGCGCGAGCGTTCAGAGGGCAGACCTATCGGTATCAAAATTGCTGCCGGAAGAATCGAGCGCGATCTGGAGCATTGCGTATACGCTGAACCGGATTTCATCACAATAGACGGACGCGGCGGAGCGACAGGTTCAAGTCCTTTCTTCCTGCGCGAGGCTACAACAGTACCGACGATTTACGCTCTTGCGCGCGCAAGAAAATATCTCGATAGCGTAAATTCTGATATTTCGCTCGTAATCACCGGTGGACTTCGTGTCAGCGCGGACTTTGCAAAGGCACTGGCTATGGGCGCAGATGCAGTAGCGGTGGCATCGGCAGGACTTATTGCAGCGGCATGCCAGCAATACCGTATCTGCGGCAGCGGCAACTGTCCGGTAGGCGTTGCGACACAGGATCCGGAGTTAAGAAAACGTCTGCACGTTGACGCGGCAGCTCAGAGAGTGGCTAATTATCTGAACGTGTCGTTTAAGGAAATCAAAACCTTTGCGAGAGTAACGGGACATACGTCGGTTCATGATTTATCGGTTGATGATTTAATTACTACCGATAAGGATATTGCAGAGTATACAAATATCCGTCACGCGGGAGAAGCGACCGGAAATTATGTCATAAAAAAGGAGACACACAAAATGAAAAAATACAGATGTAAGGTATGCGGTGAGATTTTTGAAGCGGAGGGCGAAGCAGTTTGCCCGCTTTGCAAATCCACAGGCGATAAATTAGAGGAGGTTAAAGAAATGAAAACATCAAAGTACGCAGGAACACAGACAGAGAAGAATCTTGAGGCGGCATTTGCCGGCGAGTCACAGGCGAGAAACAAGTACACATATTTCGCGTCTGTAGCTAAGAAGGAAGGCTATGAGCAGATGTCGGCATTGTTCTTAAAGACGGCTGACAACGAGAAAGAGCATGCAAAGATGTGGTTTAAGGAGTTAAACGGCATTGGCAGCACACCTGAGAACTTAAAAGAGGCTGCTGACGGCGAGAACTACGAGTGGACAGACATGTATGACGGCTTCGCAAAGACGGCTGACGAGGAAGGCTTCCCGGAGCTTGCAGCAAAATTCCGTCTGGTAGCTGCAATCGAGAAGCATCATGAGGAGCGTTACCGCGCATTATTAAAGAATATCGAGACTGCTCAGGTATTCGAAAAGAGCGAGGTTAAGGTTTGGGAGTGCCGCAACTGTGGACATATCGTGGTAGGTACAAATGCCCCTGAGGTTTGCCCGACATGCAACCATCCGCAGAGCTTCTTTGAGATCCACGCTGAAAATTATTAATCAGACTATTTTAAAGCCGTAGGGTTTATCCTGCGGCTTTTTGGCTAAAAGGAAAAAGGACGGTATAGAATAATGACTTTTAAAAATCCGGTGATAGGCGGTTTTAATCCCGACCCAAGCATATGCAGAGTGGGCGATGATTATTATCTTGTTACAAGCACATTTGAATATTTTCCGGGAATACCTATATATCACAGCAGGGATCTTGTAAACTGGGAGCATATTGCAAATGCAATTACACGACAGTCGCAGCTTCCAATGGAAACGGCAAAGCCATCGGCGGGAATATGGGCGCCGACAATAAGATACGATAACGGACGATTTTATATAACTGCAACATTTAGCGAAAAAGGCAATTTTATTGTATCCGCAGAAGATCCGTGCGGCGAGTGGTCTGATCCTGTATGGACTGAGATGGACGGGATAGACCCGTCTATGATGTTTGATAGCGGGAAAATGTATTATTGCGCAAATGACTGCGGCAGCCGTGGCAGATTGTATAAAACGGAAGGAATATCTGTTGCGGAAATGGATCCTAATACGGGTAAGGTTATAGGTGAGATAAAGCGCGTTTGGGATGGTACAGGCGGAGGCTGGATTGAGGCTCCGCATATTTATCACATCGGCGAATGGTATTATATTCTCGCGGCAGAAGGCGGTACAAATATGTGTCATATGGAGATAGCTGCGAGAAGCCGCAGCATCTGGGGACCGTACGAGAATTGCCCTTATAATCCCATACTCACAAACCGCAATGATACAACGAAGCAGGCGAGCTGCTGCGGTCATGCTGATTTTATTGAGGATGCGAATGGCAGTGGGTGGCTGGTGCACCTTGCGACAAGACCGTATGTGAGCGGTAAAACACCGCTAGGACGAGAAACCTTCCTGACACCTGTAGAATGGAAAGATGGTTGGCCGCTTGCTGTAAATAAAAAGGCGAGAATTGAAAACGAAATCAATGCCGTGCAGCAGAAAACCGGAGTAAGAGAATTTGGCTTCCAAACACAAGAATGGGAACCTGAATGGATATCGGTAAGAGGCAGACGAGAGGAAAATGTTTTGCGCGGGGACGGAAAGCTTATTTTGCGCCCATCGCAGAATAAATTAAACGATATGCAGGGTATACCCATATTTATGGCAATTCGTCAGCCTGATTTTGAGTGTACAATTGAAGCGGAGCTTGATTTCACACCTCAGGAGGATGGCGATGAGGTAGGCGTGGCGGCATATCTTACACCGTGTAATAATTACCGCATATGCAAAAAGCGTGAAAATGACAGAAATTATATAGCTGTTATAAAACGAGCGGATGATTTTATACAGGAAGCATACTGTGCAGAGGTGCCGGATGGCAGGCTAAAGCTTAAAATTATTTCACACGAGGGAAAATATGAATTTATGTATTCCGTAAACAATGGAGAATTTATAAGCGCGGCAACGGCCTCAGCGAAATTTTTAACAACGGATGTTGCCGAAAGATGCTTTACCGGAACGGTTATAGGAGTATACGCGGAGTCGGACAAGGATACCCCTGCCGAGGCTGTTGTTTATAGCTATATGGTGAAATAATTTCAAAATTGCGGGGTGATGGACATTGCATATGGTAAATGCAAAAGGCATTTTATCAGCTAAAAACGGAATGAATATATACCGTGGCTGTACTCATGGATGCATTTATTGTGACAGCCGCTCTTTATGTTATCAAATGCAGCACGACTTTGAGGATATCGAAGTTAAGCAAAACGCACCGGAGCTTTTAGAGCAGTCGCTGCGCCGTAAACGCAAGAAGTGTATGATAGGTACAGGCTCTATGTGTGACCCGTTTATGCACTGCGAGGAAAAGTTAAAGCTAACACATAAATGCATGGAAATTATTGACCGATACGGCTTTGGATTCTCTGTGATGACAAAGTCTGACCGGATTTTAGATGAGCTGGAGCTGCTTGAAAGCATCAACGAAAAAGCTAAATGCGTACTCCAGATGACATTGACGACTTGTGACGAAAGACTAAGCCGTATTTTAGAGCCTAATGTCTGCATAACAAAACGGAGGTATGAGGTTTTAAAGATTATGCAGCAGAAAGGTATTCCTACAGTTGTATGGCTGTCACCGCTGCTTCCGTATATAAATGACACAGAAGAAAATTTCAAGGGTCTGCTTGATATGTGCTTTGACGCAGGAGTGAGAGGAATAGTATGCTATGGCATAGGTCTTACGCTGCGAGACGGAAACAGGGAATATTTTTACGCGCAGCTTGATAGATATTTTCCGGGTATTAAAGAAAAATATATACGCCGATATGGAAATTCATATGAATGTCTGAGTGATAATAACGAGACATTAATGAAATTGTTTCATAATGAATGTGAAAAGCGAGGTGTGCTCCACAACATCGAAGATGTATTTGCGTATATACAAGAATTTGAAATGCGGGACAAATGGGAACAGCTTAGTTTATTTTAATTAGTTTTGTTAATAAATCAAATGAGCGGGTGAAATTATGAATGAAGAGATTATAAAGAAACTATTTGAATTGCAGGATAAAGGGTATAGGGACTTTCATATGAAGCTTGTTACTACTGTTGAACCGGAGAGAATCATAGGTGTGAGAACACCGGAGCTTCGCAAGCTGGCAAAGCAGACAGCGAAGCAGGCGGGAGTACAAGCTTTTATTGATTCACTGCCTCATTATTATTTTGACGAGAACCAGCTCCATGCCTTTATTCTTTCCGAAGAAAAAGATTTTTCTAAATGTATTACGGAAACGGAGCGATTTCTGCCGTATATTGATAATTGGGCGACCTGCGACCAGCTATCTCCTAAAGTGTTCAAAAAGCATAAGGACGAATTGCTGCCATATATTCAAAGATGGATCGTTTCCGATGATACATACACTGTTCGGTTTGCCATTGGCATGCTTATGCAGCACTTTTTAGATGACAGCTTTAATATTAAATATCCGGAAATGGTTGCTGCTGTGAAGTCTGAAGAATATTACATAAACATGATGGTCGCATGGTATTTTGCTACAGCATTGGCAAAGCAATATGATAGCATAATTCCCTTTATTGAAAACAGGCGGCTTTCGGACTGGGCACATAACAAGGCTATTCAAAAATCGGTTGAAAGCTACCGTATTACGCCTGAGCAGAAAGCATATCTGAGATCATTAAAAACAAAAAAATAATTTTTTTTAAAATTAATGCAACATTTCAGCTATGTTGTTGGTATTATATATAGAAAAGAAAATGGAACAAAAATCTATTTTCAACGTCTAACATAATACAAAACATTAAAACACAGAAAGGAAGACGAAAAAAATGAAAAAATTTATTTCGACAACTATCGCGGCAGCTTTAGCCGCTTCAATGAGCGTTCCGGCGTTTGCGAACTTAACCCCGGACGGCGAGCCAATCATTCAGGATGACATCATGCTTCTAAACGTAGGCGAGGAAGTACCAGTTGATGCTGATGCGGAGACTCCGGTTGTAGTATTGCCGGGACAGTCTGAGACAATGCCTGTTTATGGGAAAATAAGTATTACCGTTACTGGTGTTGAAGACGCGGTTGGCTTTGATGATACAGTCTATAAAAACGGTCGTGTATTTTATGAAGGTGGCGGCAGCGTAAGCCTTGCAGGCACAAAGCTTTTTGATATCAATGGTGTTGCGAAAACCACTGCTGATATTAAAGTAGGTGATGTCATAGAGACCTTCTCATATACTATTATGGATTCGTTTGTTCCCATTTATGCTGTTATAACGAGCGAGGATGCGGGTACAACAGTTGCGCTTGACAAATTTACTGTGTCTGAGACACTTGGCGAGTATGTTGACACGCAGAATTTCCTTGCAATAAACGTTTCAGATGATACAGAGATCGTTGATGTTGACGGCAACAAGCTTACAAAGGATGATATTGCGGACAAGTATTTAATGGTATTCTACAGCACTATGACAATGAGCATTCCCGCGATTACAAACCCGTCAAAGATTATCGTACTTGGCGAGTACGGATCGTTTGAAGCACCGACAGAGGCACCTACTGAAGCACCGACTGACGCGCCCGAATATGAATTCGTTGTTGACGGCGAGGACGCTATAACAGATGAAGACGGAGTTATAATCATCCCTGTTAGAAAGTACGCTGAAGGTCTTGGTCTTGAGGTTGGCTGGAATGATGAGGACAGATCTGTAACAGTTGGCACAATTCCAATGGGAGTCAGCTTTAAAATAGGCGAAAACTCATATTCAAAGGCGAGAATGACACCGTTTGTTTTAGAAAAAGCTCCGCAGATCATTGATGATCTTACATATGTCCCTGTTTCATTCTTTGAGCAGGTACTTGAAGCTTCAGTTAAAATTGCTAAATAAGTAAAATGTTATTGCGAAATACCGCTTTCATTTATGTGGGAGCGGTATTTTGCGTGAGCAAGGAAGGAAATAAGGATGAGTCTGATATATAAAATTTTTGAGACAGGTATAAAAGCGGCGAAGGTATCTCCGAAGCGTGATCTGCAGGACGATAAATTTCTGGAATATATTAAAACAAAACACAGAGCAACGGATATACCGAAATTTTTATATAAAAAGTTTAATGTTGATAAAACAAACCTTGACGGGAGGTTTGTGTTTAAAATACAGCCCAAAAAATTGCAAAATGATAAGGTAATTCTGTTTCTGCACGGCGGGGGCGGCATGATGTGTCCTACATATCTTCATTACAAGATGGCAGAGCGCTTAGTCAAAAAAACCGGGGCAGTAATGTATTTTCCGTTTTATCCGTTAGCGCCGGAGGCGACTGTGCTTGATACAATGGCATGGGTTAAAAAGTTGTATGAAATGATATTAAAGAAGCATAAATCTGAAAATATAACCTTTATCGGCGACAGCGCGGGAGCTTTCCTTGCAGCGAGGCTGTGCAGCCTTACATCACACAAGCCAGACGGAGTTGTGATGATTTCACCTGCACTGGGAATGGACAAGTATAACAGTGAAATGGCAGAGGCTGAAAAGAAGGATATTCTGCTTTCGAAAAGTCTTGTAGATATGTTTGCAAAATATTGGGGAAAAGGAGTCGCGCTTGACAGTCCTGATATTGATGTAGAGTATATAGATTACAGCGGTTTTCCTCCGACTATGCTGTATTATGGAACGAACGAAATGTTTTATCCAAATATAGGCGCGCTTATAAATAATATAAAAAAATACGGTGTCGAGTTTGAGGTGCACGAGGGAAAGGGCTTGTGCCACGACTGGGCAATCGCAGGTCTTATTCCTGAGGGGCGCAAGGCGATAAAAGAGATGTGCAGTTTTGTAAGTAGAAATGATTGAGAAAAATTTCTTGATCAATGCAACCTTTCAGACTTCTCATTCGTATTACTTACAGAAGAATAAAATTCAATAAGGAGGATGATTAATATCATGAAAAAAATAATCAGCGCGATGCTGTGCGCGTCAATGCTTGCGGCTACAGCGCCGTGTATGGCACAGGAAAAAGATGCAGCAAGGCTTACACAAGCGCAAAGCATCGGGATATTGGATTTAGATGCTGTCAGCGATTTGACCGTTCCGATAAGCAGGGAGCAGTTCTGCGAAATGGCATATGATGCGATAGCCGATAGGCTTGCTGCAACAGACGGCAGCAATCTGTTTGATGATACGGATAATGCGAAAATATCAGCGCTGTATCATGCGGGAATTATCGAGGGAAAAACTGACACAGAATTTGCCCCGTATGATAACCTCACAAGAGAGGAGGCAGCGGCTGTGTTGGCTCGTATTGTGAAATACACAGATATGGCAGTACCTGAAATTGCTATGAGATACGCGGATGAGAATATGATTTCAGAATGGGCAGCAGAGGCTGTGCATATTGTCGGAGCGGTGGGAATAATGATAGGCGGCGATAATAATCTTTTCATGCCGAAGGATACATATACGATTGAGCAGGCAGCCATAAGCATTATGCGATTATACGACAAGCTCCCACAGATACAGAAATCAGAGCCGCAATCGTTTGCAGACAGGCTTAATGACTGTATGCCTGATGATAAGAATTATATGGTTTCACCGCTGTCCGTTAAAATGGCGCTTGCAATGGCGGCAAACGGAGCGTCAGGCGATACAAAATCAGAGATGCTTGACACGCTTGGCATAGATGATCTTGATGAATTTAACGAAAAGGCGAAGAATATAATCGAAGTCTATAATAACAACGATATGATCCAGCTAAGTTGTGAAAATTCCCTCTGGCGCAACACAGATAGAGATATAATAGCAGGCGGATTTTCTGATGGCTATAAGAAAACAATTGCAGAGTATTACAAAGGCGAAGCGGCTGATGTAACTAACGAAAACGCAGTAGAGAAAATCAATGGCTGGGTGAGTGAAAAAACAAATGAAAAAATCCCTACAATCATTGATGATCCAAATTTTGAAATGATGCTTATAAACACGGTCTATTTCAAAGCGAGATGGAACGATAATTTTTATGAGGGAGCGACAGAAGCAGATACATTTACATCAAGAGACGGAAGTGAATCGCAGATTGATTTCATGCATAAAACAGGTTGGGAGAACTACAGCGATGTAAACGGAGTGAAAATCTTAAAACTGCCGTATAATAACAGGGTATTCAGTTATGATGAAAACGGTAATTTCAGATCGGATCCAATAGGAGTGGATGTTAGTATGTATATAATTCTCTCCGATAATGTAAACCCCGAGGATGAGATAAAAAAAGCTGATTTTCAGCACGTATATACTGCGGTTTCTATGCCTAAATTCAAAATCGAATTTTCAACAGAATTGAATGAAATTTTGCGAAGCATGGGAATGGAACTTGCATTTGAGCCGGAAATAGCTGATTTTAGGAATATCACAAGTTCGGGTAATTATTTTATTGATAAAACGATTCACAAAACATACATTGATGTTGACGAGTATGGAACGGAAGCCGCTGCTGTAACATCTGTAGGACTGGGGGCAACAGCTCTTCCTCCAGAGCCTATAGAGTTCAAGGCAGATAAGCCGTTTACGTTTGTTATATATGATCATACAAATGAAGAAGTCCTGTTTATGGGAGAATACGCATATGCGAAATAAGAGATATTGAGAGGTGCGACAAAAATGTCACACCTCTTAAATTTTGCTTGCATTATATGGATTTTGTGCTATAATATAATTAGTATGAAATTAATGGAAGGGACTGCATACAATGTATGAATTCAGTACAGTATTCGGAAGCAGCGGTAATAACACCGTTGATAGGCTGAATATAACAAATCTTATCGTTTCAAAGCAGAAGCGTGAGGTAAGCATTGAATTTGCGAACGAGCTGAGCGCGACAATTGAAAAGCTTGCAGAGGACCAGATACAAAAAACGCTAGGTAATGTTCCGGTCAAGCTTAAAACAGATCCGAAATATGCGCAGTCGAATAAAAATGTAATGTTCTACACAATGCCAAAGGATAGAGTAAAAGAATTGGGTCAGCCGGAGATTATCGGCAAGGCAAGAGCAGAGGAAATGCTTATCGGCAGACCGATTAAGGATGAGGATATAATAGCGATTTCGTCAATAAACGAAGGTTCGGGAAGAGTGACAATTTCCGGACGTATTTTTGATGCGGATGAGCGTGAGATAAAATCGAAAAAAACAGATAAGGAAATGCATATCGTTATGCTCGACGTAACCGATACAACGTCGTCTATAACGGTTAAAATGTTTGTAAACAAGGGTGAGGACGACAGTAAATTCAAGGATTTATATGCGCCGATAAAAAAATCGCTTAAAAAGGGTGGAATGTATGCCGTAATCAGAGGTATGGCGAAATATGATGACTACCAAAAGGAAGTCGTAATCATGGCAAACGACATAGCCGCAATTCCGTCGCCGCCTGTGAGACAGGATAATGCGGAGGTTAAGCGAGTAGAGCTGCATATGCATACTCAGATGTCGCAGATGGACGCTGTAAATTCAGCGTCTGACCTGATCAATCGTGCAGTCTACTGGGGACACAAAGCAGTGGCAATAACCGACCACGGTGTTGTGCAGGCTTATCCGGACGGAATGCACGCATCGGATAATAATAAGAAAATAAAGGTTATATACGGTGTTGAGGGCTATCTCATTGACGATACAAAAAGGATAACTTATGATATAACAGACGAGACGATAGATTCGCCGTTTGTTGTGTTCGATTTGGAAACGACAGGTTTTAATAAATCAAGCTGTAAAATCATCGAGATAGGCGCGGTGAAGGTGGAAAACGGCGTTGTTACAGACAGGTGGTCAACCTTTGTAAATCCGGGAGTTCATATTCCGCGCAATATTACTGAGCTTACATCTATAACTGACGGTATGGTTAAAGATGCGGCGCCGTTTGAGGAACAGATTGATGATTTTATAAAATTCTGTGACGGCTGCGTAATGGTTGCGCATAACGCTGATTTTGACATGGGCTTTATGAAGACAAAAGCAAAGGAATGCGGCCGAAGCTTTGATTTGCCGTATCTCGACACGATGATTCTTGCAAGATGTATGTTTCCGAAGCTACCCAATCATAGGCTTGATACTCTGTGTAAGCACCTCGGAGTTATAAACGCGCACCATCACCGCGCTGTTGATGATGCCGAGGCAACAGCAAAGGCATTTATGAAGATGCTCGCCTCGCTGCGAGACGGCGGCAAAACGGAGCTTAGAGAATTTAACGAGATATTTGATATAAGAACCGCTTCAACGAAAACGAAGGCGTTTCATATAATATTGCTTGCAAAGACCTATGAGGGAGTAAGAAATATATATGAAATGGTAACGGAGTCGCATCTGAAATATTTTTTCAGAACTCCCAGAATACCAAAAACGCTGCTTATGGAGAAGCGAAAGGATATAATAGTAGGTTCAGCTTGTGAAGCAGGTGAGCTTTTCACGGCTCTTGTCGACGGAGAGAATGAGGAAAGGCTTAAGGAAATAGCGTCGTTCTATGATTATCTTGAGATACAGCCCATAGGCAATAACGCGTATATGAAGGACAGCAAAAAGCATCCTTTTGTTAAGACCGACGATGATTTAAGAGAGCTTAACCGCCGCATTGTTGAGCTTGGCGAGAAAATAGATAAACCCGTATGCGCAACCTGTGACGTTCATTTTATGGACCCAGAGGGCGCTGATTACAGAAAAATACTAATGCATTATAAAGGCTTTAAGGATGCGGATAATCAAGCGCCGCTTTATATGCGCACAACGAACGAAATGCTGGAGGAGTTTTCATATCTCGGCAAGGAAAAGGCGTATGAGGTGGTTGTGACAAACACAAATCTTATCGCGGATATGATAGGCGACGTACGGCCTATTCCGCCAACGAAGTGCCCGCCTGTGGTTGAAGGCGCGGTTGAGGGAATACGGAACGATTCGATAAACCGTGCAATTGAGATTTACGGTGACCCGCTCCCGCCTGAGGTTCAGGCAAGACTTGACAAGGAGCTTGATTCGATTATCGGCAACGGCTTTGCGGTTATGTACCGTATCGCGCAGGAGCTTGTGAGAAAATCGAATCAGGACGGATATCTTGTCGGTTCGCGAGGCTCGGTAGGCTCGTCATTCGTCGCGTATCTTTCGGATATCACCGAGGTTAATTCGCTTGAGGAGCACTATCTCTGCCCGAACTGTAAGTATGTAGAATTTGTGCCGAGTGAAATAGGCAGATCGGGATGTGATATGGAAGATAAGAAATGCCCGAAATGTGGAACGCCTTTAAATAAGGATGGACACGATATTCCGTTTGAAACATTCCTCGGCTTCAACGGTGATAAGGAGCCTGATATTGACCTTAACTTTTCGGGCGAATACCAGCCGGTAATTCATAAATACACCGAAACCTTTTTCGGTGAGGGATTCGTATTCCGCGCCGGAACAATAGGCACTGTTGCGGAAAAAACAGCTTTCGGCTATGTTAAGAAGTATTGCGAGGAAAAGGGCATATCAATGACAAACGCCGAAATGAAGCGTTTATCAAAGGGTATGGAGGGCGTCAAGCGCACATCGGGTCAGCATCCGGGCGGAATCATAGTTGTGCCGTATACGAATAATATACATGAATTCTGTCCTGTTCAGCATCCGGCTGATGATGTGAATTCAAATATATTCACAACGCATTTTGATTACCATTCAATCGACTCAAACCTATTAAAGCTCGATGAGCTTGGTCACGATGACCCTACCGTTATACGAATGCTTGAAGATATAACGGGAAAGAATGCGAGGGAGATCCCACTTGACGATCCAGAAACGCTGAGCTTGTTTACATCAAATAAGGCGCTAAAAATACTGCCGGGTAAGGATACCGGTTCAACGCTGGGAACTTATGGAGTGCCGGAGTTCGGTACTAAGTTTACGCGCCAGATGCTGCTTGATACAAAGCCGACAACCTTTTCAGAGCTTGTCCGTATAGCGGGACTTTCGCATGGTACAGATGTATGGCTCGGCAACGCTCAGGAGCTTGTAAGATCAGGTATATGCGACCTGTCACATGCCATATGCGCGCGTGACGATATTATGATTTATCTTATTGCAGCAGGACTTGAAAAGGGTCACTCGTTTAAGATTATGGAAAGCGTCCGTAAGGGTAAGGGACTAAAGCCCGAGGACGAAGAGGAAATGCGGGCGCATAATGTGCCGGAATGGTATATTGAATCCTGTAAAAAAATAAAGTACATGTTCCCTAAGGCGCACGCTGTTGCGTACGTAATGATGGGCTTCCGTGTTGCATGGTTCAAGGTGCATATGCCGTTGGCATATTATGCAGCGTATTATACGGTACGCGCCGATGATTTTGACACGTCAACAATGGCTCAGGGTGAGGCTGTGGCGCGCGAAGCGCTTGAAACGATTAATCAGCATAAGCGTGACGGTACGGCAGCGCCTAAGGAGGATGTGCTCATTCCGATACTGGAGCTTGTAATAGAGATGTACTGCCGCGGATTTGAATTTGAACCGGTTGATTTGTATAAGTCACATGCGACAAACTTCCTGATAACCGAGGACGGAAAACTGCTTCCGCCGTTTAACGCATTGCCCGGTGTTGCTGATGCTGCGGCAAAGGCAATCACCAACGCGCGCGAGAAAGGTGAGTTTAAAAATGTTGAGGATTTGAGGCTCAGAGCAAACCTTACAAAGGGCATAGTCGAGATCATGGAGCAAAACGGCTGCTTTGCGGGGCTTTCAAACTCAAGTCAGATGAGTCTGATGGATATGCTTTAAAAACCTTGACATTGTACGAAAATAATGGTATAATTACGAACAATGATGAATTTTTGGAGGAAAGACAGATGTCAGAAAACGTATTTGACGTGCTCAAAGAGCGAGGACTTATAGCTCAATGCACACATGAAGATGAAATAAGAGAATTATTAGGAAAAGAGAAGGTATCTTTTTATATAGGCTTTGACCCGACAGCAGATTCACTTCACGTAGGACACTTCCTGCAGATGGTTGTAATGCGCCATATGCAGATGCACGGTCATAGACCGATAGCGCTCGTTGGCGGCGGTACTGGTCACATAGGCGACCCGTCAGGCAGAACGGATATGCGTCAGATGATGACAACGGAAATTATCAATCACAACTGCGAATGCTTCAAGGAGCAGCTTTCGCGTGTTATTGATTTTTCAGACGGCAAGGCACTTATGGTAAACAATGCCGATTGGCTCCTGAATCTTAATTATATTGAATTTTTAAGAGACATAGGCGCATGCTTCTCTGTAAATAAGATGCTCACAGCTGAATGCTTCAAGCAGAGACTTGAAAAAGGACTTTCATTCTTAGAATTTAATTATATGCTTATGCAGTCATATGACTACCTCATGCTTGCAAGAGAATATGATTGTAAGCTTGAACTCGGCGGTGATGACCAGTGGAGCAACATCTTAGGTGGTCTTGAGCTTAACAGAAGAAAGGACAACCGTCAGGTTTACGGTATGACATTTACGCTTCTCACAAACAGCGAAGGCAAGAAGATGGGCAAGACTCAGAGCGGTGCTGTATGGCTTGATGCTAACAAGACAACTCCGTACGAGTTCTATCAGTACTGGGTAAACGTGCAGGATGCCGATGTTATAAAGTGTCTTAAGCTGCTCACATTCGTTTCAATGGATGAGATTCGTGAAATGGAAAAATGGGAGGGCGCAGAGCTTAATAAGGCTAAGAGAATTCTTGCATATGAGGTTACAAAGCTTGTTCACGGCGAGGCTGAGGCCGAAAAGGCTAAGGCTACAGCTGAGGCTGTATTTGCAAACGGCGGCGTTTCGGACGATATGCCGACAACCGTTATTCCGGATGTAGTAGGCATGGGTGTACTTGACATGATTGCCCAAACCGGTATTGTAAAATCAAAGAGCGAGGCAAGAAGAACTGTTCAGCAGAACGGTCTCTCAATCAATGATGTTAAATATACAGATGTAAACGGCGTTGTAACAGAGGATATGATTACCGATAACGGTATCATTATCAAAAAGGGTAAGAAGGTATATCACCGAGTTGTGGTTGAATAAAGAACGTGCAATAGATGTATGGTCAACCACTATGGATTTTTGGTTATGTAACCGCTCCTATTGACTAAGTTTTTAAGGAGCGGTTACTGGGCTTTTATAGTAAAAGCTATAAGAATTATTATAACATAAAGTATTATTTCTAAAACCTTAAGAATAACTTTCTCCACAGCAGCCCCCCTTAACTCCTATTCGGAGCTGCACACAACCTTAAAAGGTTGTGTGCCGGCAGAGGCTAACCGTTCCATTATACTCTATTGTGTTTGTCTCGCCTTTCAATGGTTCTTTTCAGAACAAAAATATTATAGAATAAAAATATACAAAAATCAACAATTTTCATTGAATTGAAAAATAGCTGTGAAATAATGTATTTATCCTTAATAAAAATGTTTTTTTATGCTATTCACAATTAATTTTATTGATAAAATCCTGCATTACCGAATGCAGAAACAAACGACACAATAGCATTTATATGAGTTAAAAACAGCCTGACAAAATTTGGTGAAATTCTGAAGGCTTTATTTGCGTACCCCCAAATGAGCGTAATCTGTAAATAATTCCCATCAAAACGCATGTAGAACTGAAAACAGACCTAAATGGCAAGGAGCTGCCGCAAAACATCAGTTTTGCAACAGCCCCTCTGTTTTGTGTTGTTTTTCGTGTAAGTCAACATAGCATTTGACAAACCGGATAAAGTATGTTATAATATATAAAATGTTACAAAGTTTTTACAAACAGAGAGGATTGTTATTATGAAAAAGAAAATCATATCATTTCTGCTTGCGGCGTCGATGTGCGCAGGATTTATGCCGGCGGTGAATGCGGCTAATGAGAACTGGCGCGATCCGTTTGTTACGCGTATAATGAAGGTCATTTCGCAGGATCCGTCATATACAGACGTTGTTCTCACAGACCTCGACAGAAACGGTATTCCTGAAGCGTTTGTGATTAAAAAGGGTACATACGGGAAAATCGGATCAGGATTCACTATGGTAAATAATGTAATCACCGAGATCCAGACTCCGACCAATATTATAGGTGAATGTCTTGAGAATATAAATGTATATATCAAGAATGACTCATATATATTTGTCGGCGAAGAGGTGCCCAGATATCTTTCACAGATATCATACTATAAGCTTACGTTAGCGGATAATAAGCTTACGGCTACAAGAATAAATAAGAAAGATGTAAGTCCGTATGCAAATGTCACATATGTGGATAAATACAGCAACAATCTGCTTGAAAACGGATACCCGAACCGCTCAAAGATATCGGAATTCATCTCAAAATATGACGTTGTAAATAATATTTCCGCGCTTTTATCAAGCACGAATATACGAGTAAACGGCGAAACAGCTTCAATAAGCGGCTATTCTGTTGATGATTCAAACTACTATAAGGTGCGCGACATTGCAATGCTGCTCAGGCAAACTTCAAAGAAATTCAACGTAGTATGGGATTCTGAGCTTGAAGCAATACGGATTCTACCGGGTGCTGATTATGAGGTCATAGGCGGCGAGTTTTCAAAAGATACCGCTGAAAACATTGAGGTTGTGGAAAATGACACACCGATTTATGTTAACGACAGACAGAGAGCGATAACAGCGTATAATATCAACGGCAGCTCGTATTTCAAAATAAGAGATATTGCCGATGCCGTAGGTTTTGATATACAGTGGGATGGAGATACACAGACTATTAATATTATAACAGACTAATTCAAATACCGGGAGCCTTAACAGGCTCCCGGTATACATAAGCGACCAACCCAAAATATCTTGCGGAGGAACAAATGAAAGGATTAGTATTAGAGCTTTCAAACGGACATTTTGATATTGTAAGCGGCAGCGTATTCTCAGCCGAAGGCGGAGAGATGCCGCTTTTATGTTATGAAGAAAATGGGATAGTGCATATAAAAACCGACCCACAAGCGGGCGCACTGTACGAAGGTCGTATTGTTATCCCTGAAAATTTTAAAACGGAAAGCGTAAGAATATCGCTGAAACGCTGTTCTGTTTCGGTATGTGAAATAAATACAGGTGATTTTGAAGCTGAGCTTAGTGAATCGAGTGCGGAATTTCAGTCAGTTGCAGCGCGGAGGATAAGACTTTCGTCGGGCAAAAGTAATGTTGTTATCTATGCGACCCCTGTTATTGCAGCAGAATTTAAATGTGGATTCGGCAGCACAAAAATATTTCTTAATAAGAATAGCCGCGGATATAGCTTCGATATGCTATGTGGTGCAGGGGCTCTGACTCTTGATTCAAAGAGACTGGAAAGAACCTATAAAGGTGGAACGCCGGGCGGTGTCAACATAAAAGTAACCTGCGGACTAGGTACAGTTGAAATACACAATAATTGACAAATATTGTTTTGTTTTTCTGATAAAATTTCATAAAACATCTTGAAATTTTGTTTGTTTAGGTGTATAATTACTATATATTATTAACGAAGGAGATTTTTAACATGGGAAAATTTATTGACAGTGTTAAAGCAAAGGCTAAATCTGATTTAAAGACAATTGTTCTCGCTGAGGGTGAGGATCTGAGAACAATAAAGGCTGCAGCGCTTGTAAAGGCTGAGGGATATGCAAAGAATGTGCTTCTTGGTGACCCCGAAAAGATAAAGAAGATGGCGGCAGAGGAAAATCTTGATATTGACGGTATTGAGAT
>JAFLUC010000030.1 GCA_022509005.1 Oscillospiraceae bacterium
AGAGGGTGATGATAGAATCGTTACAGTTGCTCAGGGTACTGCGACAACGACAGCAACAGTAGCCGCAGGTGAAACAGCATCAATCGAGCTTGCTGTTACTGCAGGCACTCCGGTTTATATCTACTGTCTCGAAGGCGGAGCAATCAACCTCTATGGTATCAAATTAATTTCCAACGGTGAAGATCCGATAGAGCCGCCTGCAGATAAGTGTGTAAAGATCACAGTAGCTTACAATGCTGACGGTTCACTTGCTGATGTAAAGGCAGAGGAAGCATTAAAGAGCGAAGCGACAGCAGCAGTAAGAACAGAAAGCTCACTTGTTACATATTGGGAGTCACTTACCAGCATGAAGCCGGTTGTGGCAGAGTAAGCAGTACAGCTGCAAAATGATGTTAACAAAGATGATCCGAGGGTGTAAAAACCCTCGGGTTTTTCTTATGAACAAAATTCAAAAAGGGGTTGAAAAACCTCTTTTTTTGTTGTAAAATAGAATTATAGTAAAATATTTACTAAATAAATGATTATAAGGAGGAGCAAAATGGAAAAATTGTTCAAACTCAAAGAACACGGGACAAACGTAAGAACTGAGATTCTGGCAGGTATGACAACCTTCCTTGCAATGGCCTACATACTTGTTGTAAATCCCAATATTCTTCAGGGTTCAGGTATGGAGTGGGGAGCTATATTTACAGCTACAGCGATATCTGCGGCAATCGGTTGTTTCATGATGGGCTTTGGCGCTAACTATCCGATAGCGCTTGCATCCGGTCTTGGACTTAATGCTTACTTTGTAACAGTCTGCGGTCAGATCGGCGGAGAGGATCCGTGGAAAATAGCTCTCACAGCTATTCTTGTTGAAGGTATTATATTCATAATCCTTTCATTTTTCAAATTCAGAGAAACTTTGGTAAACAAGATACCGAAAAATCTTAAATTCGGAATTTCGGCAGGTATTGGTATGTTTATCGCCATTATAGGCCTTAAAGGTGCAGGAGTTGTAGTCGGCACACTGGATAAATCTGCGTTTAGCGATCTTACTGCGCCGTTGGAGAAGCTGCCCGGTTCACTTCCCTTGAGCAATCTTGCGTTGGGTGATCTCACTGCACCGCCGGTAGTACTCTGTCTTGTAGGACTTCTTCTTATCGGTATAATGGCGCATAAAAAGATTCCGGGCGCTATTCTTTGGGGTATTGTTGCGACATGGATACTTGGTATGATAGCAGAGAAGATTGGCTGGTATCAGGTGAATCCGGAAAACGGAGCATTCTCATTGTTCCCGGATTTCTCAAAAGGACTTAACATCGCCGCGCCGAATATGTTCAAGTTCAACTTCTCATGGGTTGTAAATAATATCACACAATTTATTGTAATTGTATTCGCATTCCTGTTTGTTGATCTTTTCGATACAGTAGGCACGGTTATAGGTGTTGCGGAGAAGGGAAATCTTCTCGATAAGGATGGCTCACTTCCAAAGGCGGGCGCGGCTCTTATGGCTGACGCGGTTGCGACTGTTGCGGGTGCCTGCATGGGTACATCAACGGTAACAAGCTATGTTGAGTCAAGCGCGGGCGTTGCACAGGGCGGAAGAACCGGTCTCACGGCTATAAGCGCGGGCTGTATGTTCCTTATCGCTTTAATATTCTCACCGATATTTACGGCTATCCCGACGTTCGCTACAGCTCCGGCTCTTATCTATGTTGGTTTACTTATGGTATCGGCAGTTAAGAACATGACCTTTGAAGGCGATACCGCCGATGCCATGAGCGGTTATATTGCAATAATCATGATGGCATTCACTTGCTCAATAGCCAATGGTATCATGTTCGGTATTCTATTCTGGGTACTTCTTAAGGTATTCACAGGCAAGATAAAGGAAATTCACCCGATTATGTGGATTGCGTTTGCGTTGTTCGCTTTAAGAATTGCTACAATAGTGCTCGGTATTGCAAACTGATCATACAAAGCTTATGGGCTGCCAATCGGCAGCCCTTGTTTTTTTTGTCTCACTTGACAATAAATAACACCAATGGTATAATTAATCTATCAGGAAGCGGGGCGATAGGATGATTTTAATAATCGGCGGAGCATATCAGGGGAAGTCGGATTTTGCGAAATCTTTCGGTATTACGGAGAATAAAATACTATATAATGCGCATGAAAAAATCAGACGGCTTATGCAGGACGGCAAGAATGCGGCAACAGAATTTGATGCTATGCTCAAGGGTATTGAGATTGTGACATGTAACGAGATTGGTATGGGGATAGTACCCGTTGATGAATTTGAAC
This sequence comes from Oscillospiraceae bacterium, assembly GCA_022509005.1. Lineage (GTDB taxonomy): Bacteria > Bacillota > Clostridia > UBA1381 > UBA1381 > Ornithomonoglobus. The sequence continues at coordinate 2,287 of JAFLUC010000030.1, forward strand.
GTGAATGGCGCGAGATAACGGGCAGGATCATGTGTCGGCTTGCAAAGGACGCGGATATAGTTTATCGTATGATTTGCGGAATACCGGCAATGATCAAGGGTTGATTGTATGTGGATTTTGTGTTCGTGCGCCGCGCTCGCTCTCGGATTTGTTCTCGACTGTATAATAGGCGATCCCCAATGGCTTTATCATCCTATACGGCTCATAGGTAAGCTTATAACAGCCGAAGAAAAAAAGATAAGAAAAAAATTGAAAAACACAGCATCCGCCGAGCGATCCGGCGGTGTTCTGCTGGTTATTAATGTATGTATAGTCGTATTTCTGATATCCTCGCTTATCTCTGTGGCAGCATATGCAATCAACAAGTATGTTTATATAGCCGTTGAAGGAATCATGTGTTATTTTCTGCTCGCGGCAAGGTCGCTTAAAACAGAGAGCATGAAGGTGTATAAAGCATCGGCTAAAAATGATGTTGAAAGCGCAAGACAGGCGGTTTCGATGATAGTTGGGCGGGATACAGCTTCACTTGATGAAACGGGTATCATAAAAGCTGCGGTTGAGACTGTAGCGGAAAACACCTCGGACGGGGTCATAGCCCCCATGGTTTTTATAGCCCTTGGCGGCGCGCCGCTTGGATTTTTGTATAAGGCAATCAACACCATGGACTCAATGGTGGGGTATAAGAACGAGAAATATATCAATTTCGGAAAAGTGGCGGCAAAGCTCGATGATATTGTAAATTTTATACCGGCGCGGATTTCGGCAATATTGATGATCGGCGCGTCATGGATTATGCGGATGGATTATAGGAACGCGGTTAAAATATGGAGACGCGACAGATTTAATCATGCCAGTCCGAACAGCGCGCAGACCGAGGCCGTATGCGCCGGCGCGCTTAGGGTACAGCTGGCCGGAGACGCATACTATTTCGGAAAGCTGTATAAAAAGAAGTTTATCGGCGACGATCTGCGGCAGATTGAAAAAGAGGACATAAAAAGAGCAAACAGTTTGATGTATTGCGCATCTGTTCTGATGCTTATAATTATCGCAGCAATTAAGCTTGTATTGTGGAGGTTATAGAATGAACTATACACATGGCGGAAACGCATTTGAATACGGAACTGAAATACTTGATTTTTCAACAAATGTAAATCCGCTTGGCACACCTGACGCAGTAAAGGCGGCAGCGGCGGCAGCAATCCGCAATATAGATAAATATCCGGATTATAAGTGTACGGAACTGCGGAAGGCGATTTCGGCGCGTGAGGGTGTACCTGAGGATTGGATAATCTGCGGAAACGGTGCAGCCGAGCTTATATACACTGCAATGTATGCGATAAAGCCGGATGAGGCTATTGTGCATGATCCGACATTCAGCGAGTACGCCGCAGCAGTCCGGGCGGCAGGCGGCAACGTGTCAGATTCGGATGGAGATGTTGAATTTATATGCAATCCTAATAATCCAACAGGGCTGCTTACGCCAAAGGAAGCTATCAAGGAGGCATTAAAGAGCGGTCGAACGGTTTTTGCGGATGAATGCTTTATTGAATTCGTTATGAATGCAAAAGACTACTCATGTGTAGATTGGATGAAGGAATATAAAAATCTTGTTATATTGAAATCATTTACAAAGATGTATGCAATGCCGGGTTTGCGGCTGGGATATCTCATGACATCAGATAAGGAACTTATCAATAAAATGTATTTATCACGCCAGCCGTGGAGTGTTTCATCTATAGCGCAGGCGGCGGGGATCGCAGCAGCGAAGGATACTAATACACCGGAATTTATGCGGTCATACATCCGGAGCGCAAGAGCGGCACTCGAAAGTGGTTTTGACCGTTTGGGTATAGAATATCTTCCGTCAGCGGCGAATTTTATAATTTTTAAATCCGAGCCGGGATTGAAAGAAAAGCTTTTAAAGCACAGGATATTAATCAGAGACTGCTCCGATTTTAAGGGTATCTCTGGTAGGTTTTATCGTGTAGCGGTAAGAACAGGCGGAGATAACAGGAGATTACTTAAAGCTTTGGAGGCGGTGCTGTGGCAAAATCAATAATGATACAAGGCACTATGTCAGGCGCGGGAAAGAGCCTTATAGCCGGAGCGTTGTGCCGTATTTTTGCAAAAGACGGTTACAGAACGGTGCCGTTTAAATCTCAGAATATGGCTCTCAATTCGTGTGTTACGAAAGATGGCTTTGAAATGGGGAGAGCGCAGGTTATGCAGGCTGAGGCGGCATGGCACGAGCCTGATGTGCGAATGAATCCGATACTTTTAAAGCCGACAAGTGATGTGGGCTCGCAGGTGATTTTAAACGGTGTGCCTATAGGCAATATGCCGGCAAAGGAATATTTTAAGCGCAAGCGTGAATTTATTCCGCAGATTATGGAGGCATACAACTCGCTTGCGGCAGAGAATGACATAATCGTAATAGAAGGCGCGGGCAGCCCGGCAGAGATAAATTTAAAAATGAACGATATTGTAAATATGGGAATGGCAAAGCTTGCAAACGCACCTGTTCTGCTTGTCGGTGATATTGACCGCGGCGGAGTTTTTGCGCAGCTTTTCGGTACAGTAGAGCTTTTAGAGCCTGATGAAAAGGAGATTATAAAAGGACTTATAATAAACAAGTTTAGGGGCGATGTTTCGATACTTCAAAGCGGACTTGATATGCTTTATGATCTCACAAAAAAGCCGGTTATAGGTGTTGTACCATATACAAACGCTGATATTGACGATGAGGATTCGCTAACCGAACGGTTTAATCAGAGGGACATAAAAAATGGTATTGATATTGCTGTTATAAGATTGCCGAGAATTTCTAACTTTACTGATTTTACTCCGTTTGAGTGTATAGAAGGTGTTTCGCTCCGTTATGTGAGTCGCGCTCGTGAGCTTGGCGAGCCGGATATGCTTATTCTGCCCGGAACGAAGAATACAATAGGCGATTTGAAGTGGCTGCGCGAGAGTGGGCTTGAAGCGGCTATATTGCGCCAAACAGCAGGTGATACTCCTGTTTTCGGTATATGCGGCGGATATCAGATGTTGGGGCAAAGAATAAGCGATCCGAAAAACACAGAGGGCGGCGGTGAAATACGCGGCATAGGTTTGCTTGATACAGAGACTGTATTCGAGGACAGTAAAACAACAACACGCACAAGCGGAATAATATCGGGCATTGGCGGAATATTTAAGCGTCTTAACGGCGCAGATGTTGCAGGCTACGAAATACATATGGGAAAAACACACGAGGACGGTTCTCTTGTGATAAATAAAGCTAATGTTTACGGCAGCTATATTCACGGCATTTTCGACAATGAAGCCGTTACGAAGGCGATAATATCGGCACTTATGGAAAAAAAGGGGATCAACCCGTCAGGTCTTAAAACCTTTAGCATGAGAGAATACAAGGAAAAGCAATATGATATTTTAGCGGACGCAGTTCGGAACGCGCTTGATATGGATATGGTATACAAAATAATAGAACAAGGAGTTTAACGTGGAGTACATAAATGGATAGAGGTCTTATTCACATTTACTGCGGTGACGGCAAGGGCAAAACAACTGCCGCGATAGGACTTGCGGCGCGATGCGCCGGAGCGGGAGGAAGGGTTCTGTTTTTTCAGTTTCTTAAAGGCAATTCGTCAAGCGAGAGAAAGATTTTAAAAGAAATTAAAAATATTGATCTTGTTGACGGAATTGATAACATGAAATTTGTTTGGAATATGACCGACACTGAAAAAGCGGAGGCTGCCCGAAAGTATAAAAAAATATTTGAAGATATAGCAGATCGTGCTGCGGACTATGATATGATAATTTTAGATGAAGTTATCCCTGCTTTAAAATATGATTTTGTATCAGAGCATAAGCTTGTGGATTTTTTGAAATCAAAGCCGGACGGAACAGAAATTGTGCTTACCGGACGTGAACCGTCAAACGGGCTTATGGAGCTTGCGGATTATGTTACAAAGATGAAAAAAATAAAACATCCGTTTGATGACAATATTAAAGCTCGATTAGGTATAGAGTATTGAGGTGGTATTATATGAAAAAAATATTTAGTGATTACATTTTTCCGTTTCTTATGATAACGGTAGGTGCAGTGCTGGCAGCATTTGCGCTTGAAGAATTTCTTATCCCGTCCACCATTCTGGACGGCGGAATAAACGGTGTGAGTATTATACTTGATAAGCTTACGCCAATCAACATGAGTGTGTTTATAATTGTTCTCAACCTGCCGTTTCTTTTAGTCGGATTAAAACAGTTAGGAGCTATGTTTTTTGTAAGAGGCATCTATGGAATGGTGCTGTTTTCCGTAATGCTTGAGGTTTTCCGTGATCTGACGAACGTAACGGAAACCGAGCTGTTGGCGGTTGTATTCGGCGGCATGATGCTTGGCGCAGGAGTAGGGCTTGTGCTGCGCTACGGCGGCTGTCTTGACGGCACTGAAATTGTGGCTCTGCTGCTCAGTAAGAAAACCTCGTTCTCGATAGGTCAGATTATTCTCGGCGCGAATATCATAATATACGCGGTTGCCGGAATACTGTTCGGCTGGGATAGAGCGATGTACAGCTTGCTTGCGTATTTTATCACGTTCAAGGTCATAGATATAGTTGAGCAGGGCATGGAGCAGGCAAAGGCGATTATGGTTATAACCGATAATGGAAGCTATATTGCAGATGAAATTTACAAGCGGCTCGGCAGAACCTGCACGAAGCTTGAAGGCAGCGGTCTTGTCAGCGGTAAAAAGGATGTTTTGTACTGTGTTATAACGAGAATGGAAATATCTGGAATAAAGCATATTGTTCATTCAAGCGACAGTTCGGCATTCGTAACAGTAACGGATGTTTCGGAAATCATAGGACATCATATAAAGCGAACCGATTCTGCCGTTGTAGCAGAAGTAGCAGATGTAAATGAGGGAGCCTGACGCAAAGCGTCAGGCTCTTAGTGTATCAAAGGTCCCTTTTTGAATAAAGTCTTACTGAAACCGGAATTGAAACGGCTTTTATAATAATGGCGACGATAATGAGATAGATAGCACATTCAGTTGGATAGAAATGGCTAATTATCATTACCGCAATGAAACATAGCATAATAAATATCATTCCGCATTTCTGTCCTGTTCTTCCACCAAATGCGGCAGAAATTATATGGGAAACAGAAATTGTAATAGCAGCTAAGGCTATTATCATAACAATATAAATTGTTTCGGCAATATCTCTTCCTCTCCATATTGTTGCGGCAATTGCGGAAAGAAGGAGTGCCAGATAGATGCATACTTCATATGCTGCTGTTTCGATGTGCTGGCATATAATTATCTGTTTGCGGCTTACCGGCAGTGTAATAATATATTTATTCCAGTTATACCTTTCACCAAACATCATAACTCCGCCGCATAGTGATGCAGTGCAGGAAAGCAACATTATACCTATTAAGGAACTGTTATCTAAAAAAATGTCGATAGTAAAATTCATTAAACCGAGTAGAATACACCAAGCATACCATATCCATACTGATTTCGTGCGCCATGGTAAGATGTGACTTAAAAGTAATCCTTTCATATGCGTGTACCTCCTTCTTGATTGCTTTTTGCAGTGTAAATCATAATATCCTCAATCGTTGCTTTTTCACAGTGTATACTGTTAGCAACGGCATCCCGGTAAACAAGAGCTTCTGTTCCGAATCCTGTTTTTCTTACGCCGATAATTTTGCTGCTGTCGATAGCATTCAGCTCATCCTCGCCGCATTTTGCAATAACAAGCTTGTCAAGCATAGCGTCCTTCTCCTCACAGAATTTTAATTCACCGTGGGAAATATAGGCAATATAGTCGCAAATCTTTTCAAGATCGCTTAATATATGCGAGGAGATCAGAACCGAATGATTTTCCTCTCTTGTGAAATCGTTTATCATATCAAGTATTTCATCGCGAACAACCGGGTCCAATCCGCTTGTAGGCTCATCCATGATAAGCAGCTTTGCGTTATGCGACATGGCAATCGCGATTGGCAATAGAGCCTTCATACCCTTTGAATATCTGTCATATCTTAAATTTATGTCTATTGTGCCGAGACACTTGAAAAATATGTTCTCATCCCATTCTGTATATGTGCGGCGCATAATTCTGTTAATGTCATTTGCGGTAAATTTATTAGGAAAGCACGGATAATCAAGCACAACTCCTATATCCTGTTTTGTAAGCGTAAATTCCTTGCTTTTATTATCTGTTCCCAATACTGTTATTTCACCGTTATCGGCATGAGCGATACCACAGATAAGCTTTATAAGAGTGCTTTTCCCTGCGCCGTTTTCGCCTATTAAGCCCATAACGCAGCCTGAGGGGAGAGAAAGGGAAATATTTTTTAAATCAAATCCTTGTGCGCGTTTCGTTTTTTTATAGCTTTTACAAATGTTTTTTACCTCTAATGCGTTCATTTAATCTTCCTCCAAAGCGTTTAACATATCAATTAGTTCTGACTTTCCGATATTCACAGCCCGTGCAAGCTCCGAAATACGTTCCAGATGATTTTCTATTTTTTTCAGATATTCCTCGCGTATAAGTTCGGTGTTGCGTTTTGCTACAAAGGAGCCTTTGCCAGTAAGAGTGTAAATATAGCCGCTGCGTTCAAGTTCCTCATATGCGCGTTTCGTTGTAATTACGCTTATCCGCAGCCCCTTTGCCAATCCACGGATTGATGGCAAAGGCTCATCTTCTTTTAATGCGCCGGATATTATTTCATTTTTGAGTTGTGTATATATCTGCTCATATATCGGCACTCCGCTTGTGTTGTTTATGATTATGTTCAAATAACCACCTCCCAACTGTTTTAACTGTATATATTCATTATATACAGTTAAAACAGTTTTGTCAATAGAAAAATTAAAATTTTTCCAAAAGCTCTTGACAAACTGTATCAACTGTATTATAATAATTGATACAGTTGATACAGTTAATACACTTGAAAGGAGGAACGAAAAATGATACAGCTTGACCTGTCGGATCACAGACCGCTTTATGAGCAGATCAAGGAAAAGATAAAAGAGCTTATAATCGCGGGAATAATCGGTCAGGACGAAAAAATCCCTTCGGTGCGTGAGCTTGCTCAGCAGCTTACCATTAATCCGAACACGATACAGCGCGCATATAAGGATCTGGAAGCGGAGGGGTATATATATTCTGTCCGCGCAAAGGGCAGCTTTGCGGCGCCGGTTTCGCATATCCGTAAGAAAACGGAAATACAGGAGCTTCTGACAGACTTCGAAACTTCGACAAGACAGGCGCGCTTTTTGGAAATTTCAAAAGATTCATTGATTGAGATAATCGATAAAATATATAGTGAATAGGAGATGATAATGATATGATAAAGGTAAATAATGTTGTTAAACGATTCGGCAGCTTTACTGCCCTTGACGGCGTTAACATAAATGTAAACAAAGGTTCAGTTTACGGACTTGTCGGACCGAACGGCGCCGGAAAAACTACCATTATTAAAAACATAATGGGAATATATCGTCCTGACAGCGGTGAGATCAAAATTGACGGCGAAAACGTTTATGAAAACACGGACGTAAAGAGCCGTATGGTCTATGTAAGTGATGATCTGTACTTTTTCCCCGGATATTCCATTAAGGATATGGCGTCATACTACCGCGGCATATATCCAAACTGGAGTGATGAGCGGTTTTTGAAAATGAAGGACATTTTTAAAATTGATGTTAAGCGAAATATCCGCCGTCTTTCAAAGGGTATGCAGAAGCAGACCGCATTCTGGCTCGGTCTTGCGGCAAATCCCGATATTATGATACTTGACGAGCCTGTTGACGGACTTGATCCGGTTATGCGCAAAAATGTGTGGAATCTTATGCTTGCGGATGTGGCGGAACGTGAAATGACGGTTCTTGTTTCATCGCATAATCTGCGTGAATTAGAGGATGTGTGCGACCATGTCGGGATCATGAACAAGGGTAAGGTTGTTATAGAGCAGGCGCTTGATGATGTGAAGGGTAACACACATAAGGTTCAGACTGCATTTAAGGGCGAATTCCCGGCTGAGCTTTTGGCTTCACTTGAAATTTTGAAGCATGAGAGAACGGGCAGTCTTGATATGCTTATTCTGCGCGGCAGCTATGAGGAAATAGAAAACAGAATAAAGGAATTTTCGCCGCTTATTTTAGACGTTGTACCGCTTTCTTTGGAGGAGATATTTATTTACGAGCTGGGAGGTATGGGATATGAGCTTGAAATTGTTGATTAATAAAAGCGTGATAAAATCCGATCTGCGCCGCTTCTGGTATATGGGCGCGCTGTTTATGGCGATGCTTCTCATTACGGCGGTGCTTCCTGCAATGAGATATGCTAATGTTTATGGTGGTCTTGAGAGTCAGGTTGTTTTTTCAACATTTATGGTGATGCTTTTTGGTATTATAATTCCTGCGGTGATATTTTCGTATATGCATGGTAAAAGCTCCGCGGCTATGGCACACAGCCTTCCGCTGAGACGTGAGTGTCTGTATTTATCGCACATACTTGCATCGTGGTTGCTTATGCTTATACCTCTGATTGTAACTACTCTTATAATGCTTACAATAGACGGTCTCCCTCGGGCAGAGGTGCTCAGGTGGGCGGGGCATAAGCTTATATACGCGTTTCTTATGACAAGCTTTGGAACGCTTTCCGCAATGCTCACCGGAAATATATTCGCGTCAATCGTTCTGCCGTTTATTGTAATTATTCTGCCGCTTTACATAAATATGATAGTATATATGCTGTGTATGTACTATCTTTACGGATTTGCCGGAAATGAAATGTCAGTATTGTTTCTGTATTCGGGACTTAAAGGTGCTATGTTGTATATATATCCGACGCTTGGTATTGTGTGCTATATTATCAGCTTCATATGCTATAAAAAGCGCGCAATTGAGAACCACAGCCGGCTTGTCGCGTTTAACGTGTTAAACCATATTTTCCTTTACTGCTTCGCGCTGTGTCTTGGATTCTTAGGATATATATATGTATGCGCTATGAACAGAATGGAAAGTCAAATGTGGGTTGCTATGCCGTTCGGCATTATCGGAATTATCGTTGCAAGAATGCTTATAAACCGCTCGTTTAAGCCGGGAAATATCATAAAGCCGGTTATTATATACGCGGCTATGATGTTTGTGATTTACGCGTTTGTAGGTCTCGATATTACAGGATATGAGAAGCGTGTGCCGGATATAGATGATATTGAGTATGCAATGATATCCGAAATGGAACATCATGATCCGTATGATATGATAACGTATTCATATGCCGCGGAGATTGCGCCTGAAGCAGATTGCAGCAATCGAATATATGAAAAAGATGATATTGGAAACCTTATTGCGCTGCACGAGGCAATTGCAAGTAAAAATGATGATGGAGACAGCTATATCCCCATTTTATACAAGCTAAAGAACGGTCATACACTGAAACGCAGATACGCATTCAATAAAGATGATAATATGTCAGTGCTGTACGATGCAGTGATGAATACTGTGTCTGTAAAGTCAGAGCGTTTTCCTGTCCTATCCTCTGCAGCAAAGGAATATACCTCGGCACAGGTAACGGTCTGCGGAGCAAACAGTACAAATCTTACCAACGATCAGATAGATGCGATTGTTGAGTCCATTAAGACTGATATTACAGAAGCAAATTACAGCGATTTGAATGATGACACTCTTACAACGATTGATCTGACCCAAATTATGCCGTCTGTTGATTGGGAGGGCAATCCTATTAAAGATAAGAGCAAATGGGTATCGGCAAGACGCACATATAATATTCATCCGGTTTATAAACGAACAATCGCGCTTCTTACAGAATGGGGATTATATAACAATATGCCGTCAGTTGATGAAATTAATTCTATTGAACTCAGAGCTTTGACCGAAACAGATAGGATAAACACTTCTGATGATATAATCACTGTTACCGATAAGGCAGAGATTGAGAAGCTGCTTGTTTATCTGCGTGATAATTATGATAAGCTGCAGACTATATCGTATAACAATGCCGTTGTTACGATTAACTATATAAACGGTTCCGCGTGGCAGGCTTTTCTTGAACAGCTGCCGGAATAAAAAATATAACCTACAAAAAACAACAGAAATTGCAAAAGAGGTATTGACAAGCAACGGTGAATTTGTTATAATTAGCCCGATAAGAGGGAGTAGCAGCATACATCTGTATGTTTACGGTGCGTCATACCCGTCCGGAATATGCCGGACAGTATCGTAATGAAATTGCAAGACTTTTATTGTACATAATTTGTGCAATAAAAGTCTTTTCTTTTTTGCACAAAGATCATACTTATACACGAAAGGAAAGAAAAAATATGCCAATGGTAATAACAATTGTTCTTTTATTAGTCGGCTTTGTGCTTCTTGTTAAAGGCTCGGATGCGTTTGTGGACGGTTCCTCGTCTGTTGCAAAGCTTCTGGGTGTGCCGGGAGTTATTGTAGGTCTTACGATCGTGTCTATGGGCACAAGTGCCCCGGAGGCGGCAGTCAGCGTAACAGCGGGTTTTAATGGCAGTAATGAGATAGCAATTTCAAACCTTGTAGGCTCTAATGCGTTTAATATGCTGATCGTTGCCGGACTAAGCGCGGCTATAACTCCGTTTATGATCGATAAGATTGTGTTAAAGCGTGATTTTCCGGTATGTCTCGGCATAATGGCAGTTACTATTTTAATGTGTCTTGACGGTGTTGTTTCACGGCTTGACGGTATTATAATGCTGGTCATATTTGTGGCATATATTTCATATCTTATATATGACGCAGTAAAAAACCGTGGATCTGCAGATGAAAATGATGATGAAAAGCCGATGTCTACGGTAAAGAGTATTATTTTCATTATAGTAGGTCTTGCGGCAGTTATTGCGGGCGGTCAGTGTGTTGTAAGCAGTGCGCAGAAAATTGCGCTTGCGTTAGGTATGAGCGAAACGATTGTCGGACTGACGGTTGTGGCAATAGGCACATCGCTGCCGGAGCTTGTAACCTCGGTTGTGGCAGCGCGCAAAGGACACAGCGATATTGCAATAGGCAATGTTGTAGGCTCGTCTATTTTTAATCTCGCGTTTGTAATGGGTATGTCAAGTACTGCGAATCCGATAGGGGTCGTACCGGAAGCGATTATAGATGCATTCATTATGCTCGGCGTTAATGCGCTCGGTTTTGTGTTTTGCATAACAAGGCGTAAATTCGAGCGATGGGAAGGAATTACACTTGTGTGCATTTATGCGGCATATACGGCATATCTTCTTATGAGATAAAAAATGTGTTGAATTATTATGTAAATAATGATATAATGATATCAAATATATTTTTAGGCGGTGGGTTTTGTGAAAATATGCGTATTCGGCGCGGCGAGCAGCGCCATTGACAGAAAATATGTTGAGCTTACAGAAAAGCTTTGTGAAAATATGGCACAGCGCGGTCATGAGCTTGTATTTGGTGCGGGTGCTGCGGGGCTTATGGGCGCAGCGGCAAGAGGAACAAGAAAGGGCGGCGGAAAAGTAACAGGAGTTATTCCAGCGTTTTTCAGAGAAGAAACTATCGAGGCCATTTATGAGGAATGTGATGAGCTTATATTCACGGAAACGATGCGCGAGCGTAAAATGACTATGGAGGACAATGCGGATGCATTCATAGTAGTTCCGGGCGGGATAGGTACTTTTGAGGAATTTTTTGAGGTACTGACATTAAAGCAGCTTGGCAGACATGTTAAGCCGATCGCGTTGTATAATATAGACGGCTACTTTGATAATCTTACGGCATTTATGAAGCACTGTATGGAAGAGAAGTTCATAAATAAAAGCTGTAACAGTCTCTATTTGTGCTGTGATAATGCAGATGAGCTGTTTCGGTATATAGAAAGCGATGAGCCTCTTAACTACAGCGTGCATGAGCTGAAAAATAATTGAATCAATAACATACTTTAAAGATCTGCTTTTTGGCAGTTCTTTTTTTGTGTTCATTTTTTTATCTTTACAAGAATTTGTCGTTTAGTTTAGTGAATTCGACATCGTAATTCTACAAATTTCACATTGACCAAGTAGTATAATAGATACACAAACAACAACGAAAGGGGCCGACGGATATGACAATTTACGCAGATGAAATTTTTGCCGTAAACGCATTTTCGAATGAAATGCTTATGTACTCATATTGCATGATGCGGGGAATAAAACCGCGTCACGTGCGAATAGCGGTATCATCTGCAATATGCGGTGTATATGCCGCCCTGGAGGCCGTTTTTACGTTTCCGCATATTCTTCGTGCAGGCATGCTCACGGCTCTTGTGTATGTGGTATTCGGGAAAGAAGCAATATGGAAGAATATTGCGGGGCTTATGTTCATCTGCTTTGCTGTTGAGGGTATAACAATTACGGTTATTTCGACATTCGGCGGATATGCAGAGCTTGCAAAGGGCGGAATAACTCTTTTTGCATCTGAGCCCGTAACGGCAGGGATATATGTCCTTTCATATCCTGCATTTGTGATTATACAAAAAATACGCGGTCGGAGGAAAAAATATCAGCGGCTCTCTATTGAGCACGGTGATAGAAAAATCGAGCTTAATGTTCTTCATGACAGCGGGAATCTTTTAAGATATCACAATAAGCCTGTTGTAATGATTGCATGGGAGGCTGCCGCGCCTCTGTTTGATTTTGACTCCTTTGCAGAACTTAAGGAGGGTGCGGAGGCGTTTGTGATTTATGAAACAATAAGCGGCGCGGGGGTTGTACCCGTGATTGAGCCGGAACGATGCCGTCTTGACGGAAACGAGGTTAACGCGGCCGCGGCAGTTGTGGAACGGAAATTTAAAGGGAAATACTGCGGAATAGCAGGAGATATATAAATGGGGGTTGAATGATGAAATTTCTGACTGGAATAGCAAAGAGATTTATATGTATAGCATCGGAAAAGCGTGATAATGCAGAGGTTTTCTATATATGCGGCGCGGATGTGCTTCCGCCTCCGCTGTCAAAAAAAGAGGAGGATCATCTGATAAAAAAGCTCGAAATAGGGGATAATTCCGTTAAGAGCGAGCTTACGGAGCGTAATCTGAGGCTTGTGGTATATATCGCGCGGAAATTTGAAAATACAGGTATAAATGTGGAAGATCTGATCTCAATAGGCACAATCGGACTTATTAAATCGATCAACACATTTCGTCCGGATAAGAATATAAAGCTCGCAACGTATGCTTCGAGATGTATAGAAAATGAGATACTTATGTATCTCAGAAAGAACTCGAACCGGCGCACCGAGGTTTCAATTGACGAGCCGCTTAATGTGGATTGGGATGGGAACGAGCTCTTGCTCTCAGATATACTCGGAACGGAGAATGATATAATCTGCCGCGGACTTGAGGATGAGGTTGACAGAGAACTTCTCAAAAATGCGCTTGACACGCTTTCAAGCCGCGAACGCGAAATTATGATACTGCGGTTCGGATTGGGAAAACGAAACTCGAAAACACAGAAAGAGGTTGCCGACATGCTCGGAATATCGCAGTCTTACATATCACGTCTTGAAAAGCGAATTATAAAACGTCTTAAAAAGGAGATTGTGAGAATGTCATAGTGTACATAGAGAGCGAAAGCTCTCGCCATACCTAAGGAGGAAATACTATGACAAATAAGGTGGAAATTTGCGGTGTGAATACTTCATCACTGCCGGTATTGTCGAGGGAGGAAAAGGATGCGCTGTTTGTTAGAATAAAAGAAGGGGATGACGAGGCGAGAAAAACATTCATAGAGGGTAATCTGCGTCTTGTCCTCAGCGTTATTCAGCGGTTTTCAAACCGCGGCGAAAATCCTGACGATTTGTTTCAGGTGGGATGTATAGGACTGATTAAGGCAATTGATAATTTTGACACTTCCATAGGCGTTCAGTTTTCAACGTATGCAGTGCCTATGATAATAGGTGAAGTCAGACGATTTCTGCGTGACGAGGGTCCTATACGTGTAAGTCGGTCGCTTAAGGATATAGCATATAAGGCGTTAAGAGCAAAGGAGCAGTATATAAATGCAAATTCAAAGGAGCCTACAATATCAGAGCTGTCAAAGCTGCTTGATGTACCAAAAGAGGATATAGTAATGGCTCTTGATGCCATATCTGATCCGGTTTCGCTATATGAGCCGATTTATCACGACGGCGGAGAGGCGATATATGTTATGGATCAGGTGAAGGATACAAAGAATACCGATACAAACTGGCTTGAAAATATTGCAATAAACGAGGCTATGCGGCATTTAACCGCCAGGGAAAAGACGATTCTTGATATGCGATTTTTCCGTGGAAAAACACAGATGGAGGTCGCTACTGAGATCGGAATATCTCAGGCGCAGGTGTCGCGGCTTGAAAAGTCGGCGCTGAAGCAAATGAGAAAATACGTGTAATAGTTGCGAATAGCAGGTTCCGTGCATAATATAATCCAAAGGTGAGCAACTCGCTTGCGAGTTGCAGCATAGCAAAACGAAGTTTTGCGTGGCGTAGAAAAGGAGTGTGATATTATGTGCGGAATTTGCGGATACATAAATTATAAAAACAATTATATAAAGAGCGAGCTGAAACAGCGCCAGCTTGCAAAGAAGATGGCGGATACGTTATACAGCCGCGGTCCTGATGCGGGCGGCGTATGGGTGGGCGAGCATGCGGTGTTTGCGCATCGACGGCTTGCGGTAATCGACCCTGAAGGCGGAGCACAGCCGATGAAACGAATTTCTGAGGGGTATGAGTTTGTAATAGCGTACAATGGTGAGCTGTACAATACAGAAGAGCTGCGGCGTGAGCTTAAGGGATATGGATATAGATTTGAAACAACCTCAGATACGGAGGTGCTGCTGTATCTATACATACATTACGGCGCGGAATGTGCCGCAAAGCTGAACGGGATCTTTGCGTTTGCTGTTTATGACAGTATGCGGCAGCGTGTATTTTTATGCCGTGACCGTTTCGGGGTCAAACCGCTGTTCTGGTGCAATACAGATGATAACGTTGTTTTCGGTTCGGAAATAAAAGCATTGTTTAAATACCCAGGAATAAAACCGCAGATTGACAGGGAGGGACTTTGCGAACTGTTCGCAATAAGTCCTGCAAGAACGGCAGGCCGCGGCGTGTTCCATGGAGTGAATGAATTGAAACCCGGACACTGTATGTTTATCGGCAGAAGCGGTATGAGCATAATGCCGTACTGGCGGCTTAAAAGTGAGGAGCATACCGATAGCTATGAAGAAACAATAGAAAAAACGCGAGCTCTTGTCACAGACGCAATAAAAAGGCAGCTTATATCAGATGTTCCGATCGCGACATTTTTATCGGGCGGATTGGATTCCAGCTTTATAACAGCCGTTGCGGCCAATGAGTTCAAGAAACAGGGAAGACAGCTTTCAACCTATTCGTTTGATTATGAGGATAACGACAAATATTTCCACAAAACGAAATTTCAGCCGTCAAGTGATATAGAATGGGTTCCGAGAATGGTTGAGGAATTCGGAACAAAGCACAATTATCTGGTATGCCCCAATGACGCGCTTTTAAATTTACTTGACGACGCGCTGAGAGCAAAGGATCTGCCGGGTATGGCAGACTGTGATTCATCTCTTTTATATTTCTGCCGTGAGGTGAAAAAACAGCATACTGTAGTGTTGTCTGGAGAATGCTCAGACGAGATTTTCGGCGGATATCCGTGGTTCAGGGATCCGAACGCGTTTGCAACGCCGGCATTCCCGTGGTGCTATGATCTTTCTATGCGCAAGGCAGTGCTTAATGAGGGAATAGCAAAGCTCCTTGATCTTGATGGGTATTCAAGACAGCGGTATGAAGAATCTATTGCCGAAACGCCGATCTTTGACGGAGACAATGCCGAGGAAAAGCGGAGGCGTGAAATTTCATGGCTGAATATTAACTGGTTTATGACAAATTTACTTGACCGAAAGGATCGTATGAGCATGGCATCAGGGCTTGAGGTGCGCGTACCATTCTGCGATCACAGGATAGTTGAGTATGTATGGAATATTCCGTGGGATATGAAAAATCGGGATAATGTATCGAAAAACGTGCTCCGCGAGGCGGCAAAAGGAATTTTGCCGGAGGATGTACGGCTGAGGAAAAAGAGCCCGTATCCGAAAACACATAATCCGTTTTATGAAGCAGCGGTAAAAATACGTCTGAAACAGATTATTGATAATCCGTCCTCTCCGATTCTCGATCTTTGCGACAAAGGAAAGCTGAGGGATGTAATTAATGGCGATTCGGATTATGGTAAACCATTTTTTGGTCAGCTAATGGCGGGACCGCAGTTTATAGGATTCCTGGTACAGGTCAATACATTGCTTGACGAATATAAGGTAAAGTTTGTATAACGCTATTAACCTCGCAAGTGGAATGCCTGCGAGGTTAATTTAATACTTTATTAATTCTCTTATGTAAATTTTTATATCTGTACTTGACAACTCTCTGAATATTTGGTATAATGTATTCTGTTGTTAGAGATATCGGGGTGTAGCGCAGTTGGTAGCGCACGCGTCTGGGGGGCGTGATGCCGCAGGTTCAAGTCCTGTCACTCCGACCACGCAAGAACGCTAATTTTGACAAAAATCAGCGTTCTTTTTGTATGCATGGGGATCATATATTTTTTAAGTCGATAAACTGATATGGAACAACAGTAAGCTCGACTTTCCTCGATTTTCCTACGAAACTTTTGTTGAAAATGCTTGACATCAGATTATAAATATTATATAATTTACATGTATATTAATCTACAGGGGTATTGCAATGGAACGGAAGGTTATCGAATGTCTGAAAGAGCTTATGGACGATTCCAGACTCAGTCTTATGGCTGAGTTTAAGCAGCATGGAGATACATCGTGTCTTGCGCATACAATTGCCGTAGTTTATTGTGCACTGGCGATTGCAAAAAGATTTCGTATTAATGTCAATAAGCGTGAGCTTATTCGCGGTGGAATCCTGCACGATTATTTCCTTTATGACTGGCATGATGGCAATGGACGGTACATACATGGTTTCACACATCCGTATACAGCACTCAAAAATGCTGATAGAGACTATGAGCTTACCGCGCGGGAGCGGGATATTATAAAAAAGCACATGTTTCCGCTTACTGTGATTCCGCCTATGTATCGCGAGGCATGGTTGATCTGTATTGCTGATAAAATATGTGCCTGTATAGAGGCTATAAAAAAAGATACATATCCCGAGATTACAAGGCTGATTATCCGTCAGCAAAGATATAAAAATGATTTGGTTCAGAAGAGGATAAGGTGATAGCTATGAGGTTATCTCAATATATTATATATTTTATTGTATACAGCTTCTTAGGTTGGGTTTATGAATCATTATTTTATTCGATTCAGTTTAAGAAGCCTGTAAATACCGGATTTCTGCGCGGATGCTTATGCCCTATATATGGTGTAGCATGTGTTTTGAATATTTCTCTTTTAGGAAACGTAGAGAGTAATATACATGTGTTTCTTATAAGCATGGCGGCAATTTCGTTAATTGAATATATTGTTTCTGCCATTCTGGAGAATTTGTTTGATAAGCGGTGGTGGGATTACAGTGACTGGCCGCTTAATATAAAGGGCAGAATCAGCCTGTTTTCTTCGCTTGGTTTTGGAATAATGTCAGTAGCGCAGCTTAGAATTTTGCATCCGTTTATAGGGAGTTTTGTGGAATCGCTTCCTGATCAGATAGCTTATGCTGCTATTATTATTGTATCAATTCTTATAGCCGCGGATCTGTTTACAACAATCAAGAATATGGATAAGGCAGATGAAAAGCTTTGGTTCATAGAGGAGGAATCAGAGTTGATGCAAAAAAGAACAGAAAAGTTTTCGGAGCGCAAAAAGGCTATCGGGGTTTGCTGCAGTAATGTACGTGAGAGAATAAGAGATAGAATCAACAGATAAAGAGAGATTGCATAATGGAAGAAAGGTCAAGATTCAAAATATTCTTTAAAAAGCATTACAAACTAATTATTCTGTTTTTCATAAGACTAGCAGAGGTTTTTATTTCGAGTATAATACCATCATTTCTCGGTGTTGTACTGATTTTTCTGAATCCTAATAAGAATATATGGACAATCATTAACTTCATTACTCTTATAGGATTCGCATTTATTAATTTCAGATTTTTGCTTAAATATATAGCGGGACGAGATAACAAGAAGGAATTTTATATACTAAACAGTATTGTGTATATTATTTATGTTGCAGTGTCAATTTTGGCGTTTAAATTCGGTGGATACGTTGTGTATTCAATGATTTTCGCAAATTTGAGGGGACTTGAAGCGTTCGGAATGAAGACAATTCATTCGATTTTGATATGCGATGTAATAACACTTCTAAGCATATTTATACTTGGTAAATATGCTTATAGCCATATAGAGTTTGTGAAGAAGCTTGTAAAAATGAACGGCGCGGATGCAGTCGAGATTGTTTACGAGGAGGCTGTTCCTATGCAGCACAGCGAGGAGATTAATACCTTGTCTGTGGAGGAGATGGAAAAAGAAATAGAAAAGGATATGGAGGAGGCTGCCGAGCTTATAAGATGGCAGCAGGAGAATTTATCAGATGGTGATTATACGAAAGCTTTTAAAGGCAATAATGAAGATATACAGTTTGTAACTCCTGAAAATCCTGATGATGATGTTGATGAAACAGATTATGTTGAAAAAAATGCGGAAATATTAAACAGGAACAGTGCTTATGATTCTGATTCACTCTGGGAGAAGGATATCTATAAAGGAAATGAGCCCATTACATCCTATGATGATGAATATGAGCCAGTCCCCTCGCCTGAGAATACGCTTTCGATGCGTGACAGATTTAAGGGTATGATGCGGCATCATATAAGAAGTGTAACAAGGATTGGTGTTGTGAAAATAAAGAATCGTCTTGGTGAGGCGGCTTTTGTTGATGATGAGTATAATAATCAGAATATCACTGAATATGCACCGGAGAATGATGAGGCATATGATGATTCGCTATGGGAAAGCAGAATGTATCAGGGCAAGAGCAAGGAGAATGTTCCACAATACAGTGAGGATTTTGATGACAGTGCTGAGGTCAGAACAGAAACAGGACTTGAAAATTATGACGGTGATAACCTGTGGGATATGATAGCGCACGGTCGGATTTTGAGCGATTCAGATGCAATTGCAGAAGAAGATATAGCAGCAGAATCGGAGCTTGAAAATTATAATGCAGATTCTCTGTGGAATGATGATATATACCAAGGAAGAATAAAAGAAGAATAAAATTATATGGGAAAATTTGGAGGAAAGCTGCTCGTTTCGGATATGGATGCGACACTGCTAACCAGAGATGGTAAAATATCCGAAGCAGACAGGGAGGCGATTGAGAATTTCATAAGTGAGGGCGGAAAATTCACTGTTGCATCAGGTAGAATGGTTCCGGCTGTACGCGCATATTTTAACCAGATGACTATTAATGCTCCGGCGATTTTACATAACGGGGCGAAGCTGTATTGTTACGACAGCGAATCGGTGATATTTGAGCGATTCATAGAGGAAGACCGGAAACAAGCAATCAAACGCGTACATGATACTCATCCTGAATTCGGGCTTGAAATATATTCCGATGAGCTTGTGTATGTTTATAACCGGTGTTTTGAAACAGAACGCTTTAAAACTAAGCCGTACAAGGTAATATATTCGATGCCCGACGAGATATGGAAAAGACCATGGATCAAAGCACTGATAATAGGGCATAAGGAACAGCTTGACGAGTTTACACCGATATATCAGTCAGAATATGACCGCGGCTACAGCGTCCGCAGCGGCGATAGATATCTTGATATTGTAGCTAATGGTGTTTCAAAGGGATTCGGGCTTACAAAGCTTGCGGCAATACTTGGCATAGATATGGAAAATGTTTATGCCGTAGGCGATAATATGAATGATATCGATATGCTGAAAGCTGCTGGACATTCGTTTGCTGTTGCAAACGCGCTGCAGGAGGTTAAAACTATTGCTGATGAAGTGGTCCCGTCCTGTGATGACAGTCCCATAGCTTATATAGTAAATAGGATATAAAAACAAGGGGCTGTGACAAACACAGCCCCTTCATATACGTTACTCTTTGGACATAAAACTGTTTTTGAGAACACCGTTCGGGTCCTTGATAAGAACTATCGTAAGCCAGAACGTAAGTCCCAGCGCAATAACAGAAAGACCTAAAAACGCGTCATTTAACATATCAGCTGCTGCCGGTGTAAAATATTCAGCTTTAAGCTCAAAATACTCCACAACTGCGTCAACAAGCCACATAAGCGATGCACCCCAGAACATAAGGCTCAATGTGCCGAGACGGAGCTTACTTTTAGGATGTGTGTACCACACAATTGTTGAAGCTATCGCGGCAAAAAGAGTGATTAGAAGAGTCATTTCGCTTCAACCTCATTTGCAGCGGCGTGCACATTTCTTTTCTCCATCGTGTTTGAAACCATGACCATACCTGCCCATGCAACCGTAACAAGCGCTGCCATTGCCACGCCCGATGTCGCCATTTCGTGGATCATTTCAGATGCAGCAGCCGGGTTTGATGCAGCTGTTATGAACGGTGCCCATGGTGTTACCTCGCCGTGCCAGATATGCTCAAACGCTAAGAGAGCTGAACCTCCCCAGAGCATGTTGTTGAGCCAGCCAAGTCTCTTTATAAACGGATGTTTATTTGCATTTTCCTCTGTAACGGCTTTACCTGCCGCTTTTTTTATAATAGATGTAACAATCGCTTCTGCTGTAGGTACTACAAAACAAGCCATTTTTCTTTCCTCCTGAAATTATAAATTAAATACCTTATTATAGTCATTATACCATAATACATCATAAAGGTCAAGTGAATGAATAAGAATTTTTTGTAAACACTGTTGACAATGATAAGGAGCAGTGATATAATAATTCATACAGGATAACTATGATTAAAATTGCGGAGGACGGACTGATGAGGATATCAACAAAGGGCAGATATGCAATACGTTTGATGATTGACATTGCGCAATATTCTAATGGTGGAAATGTATCATTAAAGGATGTTTCAAGGCGTCAGGGGATATCGTTAAAATATCTTGAACAGATAGTAAATATGCTGAGTAAGGCAGGCTTTTTAAGAAGCCAGCGCGGCTCGCAGGGCGGATACAGAATGGTGAGAAAACCTGAGGAATATACGATTGGGGATATACTCCGCATAACCGAAGGCGAGCTTGCGCCGGTATCATGTCTTGAAGGTGAGGAAAATACCTGTCCGAGAGCCTCTGTTTGTCCCACAATATCATTTTGGGAAGGACTATATGATATCATAAATAAATATCTTGACAGTAAAACGGTTGCGGATCTCATCAATGAGTCGCATACTGATGAAGAGGATCTGTGCTATTATATATGATTACGAAAAAAGGAGTCTTATTGTGCAGACTCCTTTTGATTGTTTATATTATTTATGATACGCTGCGCCGATATTAATCATAAACGCGCGATAAATTTGCTCAGCTAACACTACTCTCATGAGCTGGTGGGGGAGCGTCATTCTTCCGAAAGACAGCTTAAGATCCGAACGGCTCTTTACCTCGTCTGAAAGTCCTAGTGAACCGCCAATTATGAAGGTCACGTTGCTTGTTCTCATATACGCGTCCTTTATCGTTTTTGCAAGCTCAGGACTGTCAAGCGTCCGTCCCTCAATACACAGCGATATTACATAGCTTTGCGGCTTGATTTTTGCGAGAATTTTTTCGCCCTCGCGTTTTTTTATTGCCTCTTTCTCTTTTTCGGAGGCGTTGTCCGGTATTTGTTCATCGGGCAACTCCACTATTTCAAGATCTGCAAAGCGCGTCATTCGCTTCGCATATTCCTTTATCGCGTCAACGTAGAATTTTTCTTTTATTTTACCGATGCATAATATGGTTACCTTCAAGTTAATACCTCACTTGTCAAATTTCGTCACATCATATCGTTTTGCAATCTGAAGCGTCATGTCGATTCCGACCCTTACGCTGTTGTCGGTAAGCTTATTAAAGGTTTCCATTTGCGCAATTTCTGGCAGATTATTTTTATCACTGAGGTGACCAAGCATTATATGCTCAGTTCCGGTTTGCACAAGCTTTAAGGCAGTTTCGGCTGCAACAGGATTTGAAAGATGACCGTAATCGCTTAAAATTCTCTGCTTGAGAGGATACGGATATTCACCGAAGCGGAGCATTTCAATATCATGATTGGATTCGAGAATTATACTGCTGCTGCCGCTTATGCGTGAGAACAGTGAATCAGGCATATAGCCGATGTCTGTGGCAATTGTAACCTTTTTTTTGCCATCAGTGAAGCTGTAGCCGCACGGGTCTTCTGCGTCATGGGGAATAGAGAACGGAGTTACGCCTATTCCGCCTATATCATATGTAATATCTGGCTCTACAAAAATCATCTGCGCCTCATCAATTTTTCCTATGTTCATCATGCGGTGTGTGCCTTTAGTGGCATACACAGGCACCTTGAGCTTTCTCGCGAGAATACCGACGCCGCTTGTGTGGTCGGTATGCTCATGAGTTACAAATATTGCACAAATCGTCTCCGGTGCAATACCGATTTTTTCGAGTGCTGAAAATGCGCGCTTTCCTGAGGTTCCGCAGTCTATTAATATATTCGTTTTTCCGTCTGTAACAAGGGAGGAATTCCCTGAGGAACCGCTTATAAGCGAGTATAGTTCTAACATGATTAAATATAATTTTCCTCAACAACCTGTATCCGGTGTATATCACCGCCAAGAGCTATGAATTTATCCTCAAAATTCTCGTAACCTCGGTCGATATGGTATATATCGCGTATTTCGGTTGTGCCCTCAGCCATAAGTCCTGCTATAATCATTGCCGCCCCGGCTCTCAGATCGGTTGCCTTTACGCTTGCACCGATAAGTTTTTCAACTCCGTCTATAATAGCAAGCTTGCCCTCGACGCGGATATTAGCGCCCATTCTCTTGAGCTGATTGGTATAACGGAATCTATCATCCCATACGCCTTCGCGCGCTGTGCTTGTCCCCGGAATGATTGTAAGGAATGTCACAAGCTGCGGCTGCATATCGGTTGGATATCCGGGATAAGGAAGCGCAATAAAATTCACCTTGCGGAATACTGTTTCCGGTTCAACCCATACATGTACAGAATCAATACCGTATTCGATTTTTACTCCCGCTTCGATGAGTTTGGAACCGATAATTTCAAGATGGCGCGGTATTACGTTGTGCAAAACTATGTTACCGCGCGTTGCTGCAGCAGCTATCATAAACGTACCGGCTTCGATCTGGTCAGGGATTATTGCATACGTCGTTCCGTGAAGCTCCGGAACTCCTTTTATTCTTATTGTATCTGTTCCTGCACCGCGTATGTTTGCGCCGCAGGCATTAAGAAAGTTTGCCAGATCAACAACATGCGGCTCCTTTGCCGCACTTTCAATAACTGTTGTGCCGTTGGCTAAAACGGCGGCAAGAATTGCGTTTACCGTTGCGCCGACTGATACGATGTCAAAAAATATCTGTGCACCGCAGAGCTTTTTTGCGTCAGCGGCAACGACACCTCTCGAAGTATCAACATCCGCGCCCATAAGCTCAAAGCATTTGATATGCATATCGATTGGTCTTGTGCCGAAATCACAGCCGCCCGGAGGGTCTACCCGGAACTTATTAAACCGTCCCAGGAGCGCGCCCATCAGATAGCTTGATCCTCTCATGCGTCTTGTAAGCTCGCTTAACGGATTATAGGAATTTACCGCGCTGCAATCAATATCAACTGTGTTTTTATCTATATTAGTTACCTCAGCTCCGAGATTTTTGAGTATTTTGAGGTATAGCTTTACATCATTTATATCAGGCAGGTTCTCAATCCGGCACTTACCCTTAACAAGCAGACATGCAGGGAGAATCGCAACAGCGGCATTTTTTGCTCCGCTTATAGTCACATCACCGGTTAACGGACGACCGCCCTTTATCAAGAGTTTCTCCAATAGAAACACCCCACTAATCTATACGAAAATATATGTATTATACAATATCAATAGTATAACACATATTCTATAGAATTGCAAAACAATTTTTTAAGATTATATGCATTGTCTATAAAATGTAAGAATAACATAATTTTTTTGTAACAATTATAGAGAGATATAATATGTCACATGAAAAAACAGCCTGTACAAACATGACAAGCTGCTATTGCATTTGAGAAGCAAATCGCAAAGAACTGGCGCGGTTTAATGCCGCGCAAGTTCTTCTTTTATAGCATTTGCGAAGCAAAATCTTGATTAAACTGCGCGCTGAACCTTTCCTGAACGCAGACAACGTGTGCAAACATGAACTGATTTCGGTGTACCGTTAACGATAGCCTTTACCTTTTTTACGTTCGGCTTCCAAGTTCTGTTTGAACGTCTGTGTGAGTGGGAAACTTTGATACCAAAGCTTACACCCTTGCCGCATATATCACATTTAGCCATTAATAACACCTCCCATAACAGCATTAAACAAACATCAATAGTTATTTTAGCACAAAATTTCTGATTTTGCAAGGGGTTTATTCGATTTTTTTGTTTTTTTTCAAATTATTTAAAAATAAAGCAGATTCGGGTAGATTTATTGTTTAATTCTTATATAATATTGACTAAATTATTATTGAAATAAATGAAAAAATATGCTATAATATATTTTAGTATAAAATCGGATCAGTCCGTATAATTGTTTTAAAGGGAGGGCTTGTACCTTATGGAAAAGATAGCAAAACTACCGCTCAATAAACTGATAGAGCACTTTCAGCTAGAGGTAGTATATGAACCTCAGAATATAGAGTCTGTTTTTATAACAACATCTGATGTTACAAGACCGGGA
>JAFLUC010000031.1 GCA_022509005.1 Oscillospiraceae bacterium
CAAATGATGAGCGTTAAAATATATACATACAATCCTGTTTTGACAGACTGTGAAAGTGAAAGGAAGGGATTATATTTATGAATAAACAGTCTGAAAAAATAACTGCTTTATATTGCCGTCTTAGCCGTGATGATGAATTGCAGGGTGACAGCAACAGTATTGTAAATCAGAAAAATATTTTAGAAAAGTACGCAAAGGATAATAGTTTCTCGAACATACGATTTTTCGTAGACGATGGATTTTCAGGTACAAATTTCAATCGCCCAAGCTGGAATGAACTTTTAAATTTGATTGAGGACAATCAAGTTGAAACTATTATTGTAAAGGATATGTCACGACTTGGACGTGATTATTTAAAGGTGGGCTTTTATACAGAAGTTCTATTTGTTGAAAAAAATATAAGGTTTATAGCAATCAATAATGGTATTGACAGCGCTAATCAAACGGACAATGATTTTACACCGTTCCTTAATATCATTAATGAATTTTATGCTCGTGACACCTCAAAGAAAATTCGTGCTGTTATGAAAGCGAAAGGCGAGTCAGGAAAGCATTTGACATCAATACCGCCATACGGATATATGAAAAGTCCTGATAATTCCAATCAGTGGATTGTTGACGAGAACGCAGCAATAATTGTTAAAAAGATTTTTCATCTTTGTTTAGAGGGCTATGGTCCATCTCAGATTGCGAAACACCTTCAGGCAGAGAAAATTCTAATGCCGTATGTGCATTGGCAACAGACAGGCACAATAAATATTTCAAAGCGGATTGATAATCCGTATAAATGGTCTGCTGACACTGTGTCAGATATTTTAGAAAAACGCGAATACATAGGCGATACGGTGAATTTTAAAACTTACAGAAAATCCTACAAGTCAAAAAAGAAAATCAATAATCCAAAAGAGCAGCATTTGATTTTTGAAAATACTCATGAACCGATTATTGACGTTGACACTTGGGAAAAGGTACAGGAGTTAAGAAAGAATAGGCGCAGACCGACAAGAACGGGTAAAACCAATATGTTTTCGGGAATTGCTTATTGTGCCGACTGTGGTAAAAAACTATATTACTGTACAGGAAAGAATTTTGAAAAAAGACAGGATTATTTTGTCTGTTCAACATCTCATTCAAAGGGTAAAGATATTTGTGAAATTCACTATATCCGAGCCGTAATACTTGAACAAGGTGTGCTAGCGCATTTAAAATTTGTAATTGAATATATTGAGCTTTACGAAGATATATTCAGAGAAACTATGGGAGTGCAGCATAAAGCTATTTTGAATAAAGAATTAAATACAAAAAGAAAAGCCATAACCAAAGCGGAAAATCGTATCAAAGAATTAGACAAGCTGTTCATCTCAATTTATGAGGATAAGACAAACGGACTATTAACAGCAAGCCGTTTCAAAATGCTTGCCGACCAGTATGAGCAAGAACAAAATGACTTGAAAGAGAAAGTCAAAGCTTTATCTGTTGAAATTGAGCAGCAAGAAAATGAGAGCAACAATATTGAACGGTTTATTGCAAAAGTACATAAATATTTTGATTTACAGGAATTGACGGCGGATATTCTTAATGACTTGATAAAACGAATTGAAGTCTACGCACCGGAGAAAATCGACGGCAGACGAAAACAGAGAATTGATATTTATTATGATTTTGTTGGAATACTGCCGATGTCATTATTACAAAGCAAAATGAATAACAGCATAGCTTAAAACTATGCTGTTATTCAAAAAAACATTGTTTACTGTCTTAACAGTGTCCACCGTCGCCGTCATTTTTTTATTCAGAGTTTAATCTTAGCATATGCGCGTTTTCGCACAATAAAGTATGAGGCAAAAATGGCTGATGCGGTAATTCCCCAGCTTATCGGATAAACTGCGATGAGCGTTAGGAAAGTCGGACTTACCGGGAAAGCGGTTGCGACCCATATAAGCCGTACTCCGCATATGCCGAGCATTGAAATGAGCGCCGGTATAAGCGAATAACCAAGTCCGCGCATTGCGCCGGAAAATACCTCAATTGATAAATTGATGATCTGGAAGCATAGAACAAGCCGCATACGCTCGAGAGCTAATTCCATAACAGCCGGATCATTCGTGTATATCTGTGCAGCCGGGCCGCTGAATATTATAAACAGCAATGCCATAAAACCGGTGAATATTGCGCCGAGTCCCAAACAGTTCCAGACAACGGCAGTGCATCGCTTTTGGTTGCCCGCGCCGTAATTCTGACCTGTAAACGTGACCGTTGCATTCGAAAATCCGTTTATCATGTAATACACATATATCTCAAAATTAATCGCCGCGGACGATGCCGCAACAACTGTTGAGCCGAGACTGTTCATCGATGATTGTATGCACACGTTAGAGGCGGAAAATACCATACCCTGCAGCCCTGACGGAACACCGATTTTCGCGATTTCTTTAAGTATTCTCACATCAATTCCGAGATGTTTTAAATTAAGTTTCAATGCGCCATTTTCCCGAATCAACAGGAATATAAGCATACCGGCGCTTGCCATCTGTGAAATCACAGTTGCGATAGCAACGCCGTCAACATCCATGTGCAGAACGATAACGAACAGCAGATTGAGCAAAACGTTGAGCACTCCCGAAATAGTAAGACATATAAGCGGGCGGCGTGTGTCGCCGCGGCTGCGCAGTATCGCGGCGCTGAAATTATACAGCATCAGAAACGGCATACCGAGGAAATATATTTTCAGGTATTTTGCTGAGAGGTCAATAATATCCGATGGCGTGGACATTGCCGAAAGCATCGGTTTTGTTATCAGAATGCCGAGAACTGCAACAAACAGACCGCTTAATACCGCAAGCAGGATCGAGGTATGCACCGCGCGGCGGATTCTGATTTCGTTACCCTGTCCTATGTACCGTGAAATGACGACATTCGAGCCGATCGAAAGACCAACAAATATGTTTACCAAAAGATTTATAATCGGGCCGTTGCTGCCCACGGCGGCAAGCGCCTGTTTGCCCGCGAACCGCCCTACAATCGCCACATCTGCGGAATTGAACAGCTGCTGCAATATGCTGCTTGCAGCCAGAGGCAGGGCAAATAGGAGTATTTTATCCCACATCGAACCGCTTAGCATATTCATTTCTTTTGTTTTCAATTTACATCATACTCTTTTCGCTTAAATTATGTAAAACATTATACTCCTTTTGTAAATCCTTGTCAATGATAGTATTGCACAATTAATAAATATATGTCGACATAATTTTTTTGAAAAATTTAAAAAAAACTCTTGACAAATACACCTACATGGTGTAGTATATAAATATAAACTACATTGTGTAGTTTGGTCTGCAGACAAATATAGAACAGAGGGAGATAAGAGATGAAGATTTCAGATTCAGAGATGGAGATTATGGAGCTGATCTGGCGTAAAGGCGGCGAGGTTACAAGCGGCGAAATAATCGACAGTCTAAAGGAGCAGTGGAAGCCTACCACGGTACAGACGTTTTTAAAACGGCTTACAGATAAAAAGGCGCTTGATGTGCGGAAGGAAGGAAAGACAAATTTCTATACCGCTGCAATAACCGAGGAGGATTATAAGCGAGAGCAGACCGAGGATTTTCTCAAGGATATGCACAAGGGTTCTGTCAAGAGTCTGCTTGCTTCACTTATAGGCGGTAAAAAGGTAGATAAGGAAGAATTGACGGAATTAAGAGATTGGTTTGAAACGCTTTAAGGGAGATAAAAGCTATGGTGAATTTATTATATAATTTGTTAATGATGTCAATAAGCGGAACAATAATGTTTCTTGTGTCGTTGCTCTTTACGGGGCATAAACGGTATGCGTGGGTGCGCTACGCAATGCTTACGGCGGCCGTATTGCTGATGCTTATACCGGTCCAGTCGTTAATAAGAGTTCCGAAGGCTGTAAATGTTTCCGTTCCGGAGCAGGTGTTTATATCATCAGGCTATGCAGTTGCGCCCGTGCGAAACAGGATGGTTATAAGTGTGGCGATTATTCTTGTGTTGGTATGGATAATTGGAGCGGCGATAAACGCTATACGGTTTATTTTCCGGTACAGGAAATCATCAAGAATATTAAAACGAATATCAGAGAAATGCACAGATGAAAAGCTGCATAAATCATTATCCGACTGCTGCAGGCAATTGGGGATAAAAAGAAGAATAAGACTCAGAAAGAGTCGTTTTCTCAATTCGCCGATGCTTTTCGGAATAATTAAGCCGTCAGTTATAATTCCCGACAGTGAATTTACGGAGCAGCAGCTTCAAATGGTTATGATGCATGAGCTTACGCACTATAAGCATTGTGATCTATGGATTTCGCTTATCGCGTCGGCAGCCCAGTGCATACATTGGTTTAATCCTGCCGTGTATTTTATCGGTAGCTCAATTGTGACCGCGCGTGAGCTGTGCTGTGATGAGTCGGTTCTTGAAAGACTTGAACCAGAGGTAAAGAAGGATTATGGCAGGCTGATTTTATCCGTTATCGAAAGCGGCTTCAATTCAGGACTTGCATACACAACCTCAATGGCAAGCACAAAAACAAACTTGCAAAAGCGGCTTAAAAAGATCGTAGAATTTCGTCCGCGATCAAAGGCATTCAAGCTTGCGTGTCTTATGCTGGTAGGCTCGTGTGTTGTATCATCGCTTACCGCGCTCGGATTTGAAAAGGCGGCTGAGATCATTCCTGAGGAAATAAAGGAAGAGCTTGAAAGGCCGATTGATATTGAAGATATTGTATCAATCGTAAGCGATGCAGAGGACAAAGCTGCATCAGAGCCGGCAGCGGTTGAACAGTCGTATAAGACGGAAACATCGGAGCCGGCAGTGGTATATCAGGCACCGGTGGTAACGGCAGAACCGGAACAGACAGAATATGCGCCGGCGGTAAGCAGTGAACCGCGCAGCATCTCACTGCCTGAGGCATCGTATGTATTTAAGCCCGATTTCAGTGAAAACGAAGCGGTTCAAAGCGACTATATCTATGCGCCGGAGGGCACAATGATAACTGTACAGAAATATACCCAAGACGGTTCGGATCTTTCGATTGAAGTTATAGATGCCGCAACCGGCGAGTCGATTATCGACAGCGGAAACGACCGCGAGCGGTTTTCGTTCATGCGCAGCGGTGATAATACATATTACATAGTCGCGCACTGCACCACTGGCGATGTTGACGGCATTTATGTGCAGGGCAGAAATACAAATGACTAACAGCTTTGTGTCGGATGTATCCGGCACAAAGCAAAATTTCAAATAAAATAACTACGGGATGTAGGTAAAGGAGATAAATAGAATGAAAAAATTAGTATCAATAATCTTAACAGCCGCAATGTGCGCGGCAATGGCAGTGCCGGTTGCGGCAGAGGAAAAAATAACGGCGGACGAGGTGAAGGAGTGGCTGTTTTCAAAGGGTGTGTGCGCATATCCGGTGCTGTGCGATTCAATTGCAATTAATTTTGATGATGATGTGCTTCATCCGACAGCCAAGTTGAGCGATGTTATTGATATCAACCGCTCAATATGTGCTGACCACGAGTTTAAGGTAAATGAGGATTTAAGCTGGACGCTTGAAGCCAGGGATCATAATATACCCTTCTTTGGTATCGGTAAAGACGCTTTCGGAACAGGGAATAATGAGTGGATAGCTGATGTGATGGTCAACTATGCAGAGAGCGGAGACACTTATTTCTCTCTTGAGGATGATTCGGGAAAGCATAAAAATACCATTTGTCTTAGTGGGTTTAATAATGGGATTGAAGATGCAGAAACATATAAAATGCTCGCAGAGTCAATCAATGAATATACAGAGGGAGAAGTAGAGGATATTGAGTGGGCAAGTATGCACGGTATTCCGGTTTATCCTGATTCTTCGAGACCCGGCGGTTATATCTTTGGCGAGATAGGCGCGGTTCTTTATGTGAAAACATCAGCTGCAGAATATGCGATATTGTTTAACGATAAGGATTATATGGGACTTCAGGCGGGAACAACCATGACTGTTGATGAGCTTATCCCTCTTATAAAGGATTACTATTATAAGCAATTGCAAACTACGCAGCCGGTATATGCAGGCGAACACATAGTAGGCGATGAGATACGCGATACAGACACTCGCGCGGCATATATAGGAACAGACAGTATGTACGATGATGTAAGCGGAGAGCTTGTAAGCTATGTAAATGAGCTCAGTGATTTGGGGATTATAAACGGCTATGGCAATGGCACTTTCAGACCGGAGCTTGCAGTTTCACGCGCTGAAGCGTCGGCTATGATCGCAAGAATGCTCGGATATAATGAAAGCTATGACAGCAGATTTAGTGATATAGCTGAGGATGCATGGTATAAGAACGCGGTTTCCGCTCTTGCAATAAATGGTATTATAAGCGGAACAGGTGATGATAAATTCACGCCTGACGCGCCTATAATATATGCTGATATGTTTAAAATTCTGGAATGCGTAATCGGCTACGCAGAAGATTTTCGGAATACTCGGGATTATAGGTCAACGGCAATGGGAAAAGCAATAACGCTCGGATTGACCGACGGACTTGGCAGCTTTACAACGGAGGACTATGTAACGCGCGGTGATATGGCGATAATTCTTTCAAATGCGCTTGATACTCATATGTATACAACAAATATAGATCAGATATTTGGCGATAACGCGATATCCTACACAGGCGCAGAAGATATTACGCTTATTGACTATATCAACGGCAGGAGATTAAACGGCGAGCTGAACGCAGATTATTAAAAGAATAGAATAGGAGATAAATAGAATGAAAAAATTAGTATCAATAATCTTAACAGCCGCAATGTGCGCGGCAATGGCAGTGCCGGTTGCGGCAGAGGATAAAATAACAGCGGACGAGGTAAAGGAGTGGCTGTTTTCAAAGGGCGTGTGCGCATACCCGGAGCTATGCGATGCAATTGTAATGAATGGTGATGATGACGCACTTCATCCGACAGCAAAGGTGAGCGATGTTATTGACATTAACCGCTCAATATGCGCTAACCATGAGTTAAAGGTAAAGGAGGATTTAAGCTGGACACTTGAAGGTCGGGATTATCAAGTAGGCTTCATTGGGATTGGCAAGGATGCTTTCGGAACAGGGAACAATGAATGGGTAGCTGAATTGGATGTCAACGTGAACGACAGCGGCGACAATTATTTCGTGCTGCATAATGATTCGGGAAAGTATAAAAACACATTCTATCTTATCGGATTTGAGAACGGGATTGAAGATACTGAAAAATATGACATGCTTGCAGAATCAATCAATACATATACAGAGGGCGAGATAGAGGATATTGAATGGGCAAATATGTACGGTATCCCTGTTCGTTATGACCCTTCAAGCCCTGTTAATCCTTCCGGTAGTGTGGGTCCGATTATCTATGTGAAAACATCTGTTGCTGAATATGCGGTACCGTTGTACGGCTTGATGGGACTTCCGCAGGGAACAGCAATGACTATTGACGAGGTTATAGCTTATGTAAAGCATTATTATGATTATGAATGGACAGTACCCCAAACCACATATATAGGCGGCGAGCCTATAGTGGGTGATGAGATTCGCGATACCGATACGCGCGCGGCATATATAGGAACAGACAGTATATATGATGATGTGAGCGGCGAGCTTGTAAGCTATGTGAATGAGCTCAGCAATCTGGGAATTATAAACGGCTACGGCAACGGAGCTTTCAGACCGGAGCTCGCAGTTTCTCGCGCAGAAGCTGCAGCGATGATCGCAAGAATGCTCGGCTATAACGGCAGCTATAACAGCAGATTTACAGATGTGGCAGAGGATGCATGGTATAAGAACGCAGTTTCCGCGCTTTCAATCAATGGTATTATAAACGGAACAGGCAATGATAAATTCACGCCCGATGCTCCTATAATCTATGCCGATATATTTAAAATTCTGGAGAGTCTTATTGGTTATGCAAGCTATTTCACAGCCACACCGGATTATAAAGCCGAGGCAATGCAACTGGCAATAAAGCTTGGACTTACCGACGGACTTGGCAGCTTTTCAACAGATGATAATGTAACGCGCGGTGATATGGCGATAATTCTCTCAAACGCGCTTGACACGCACATCTACACGATTAATATAGAGCAGGTGTTTGAAGACGGCGTGATGATTTCATCAGGTCAGTATGATATTACACTTATTGACTACATCAACGGCAGAAAGCTGAACGGCGTGCCGAATGCGGATGTAAACTGATTCAAAATACGGAGCCAATCCCTCTATGGGCGCTTGGCTCCGTATTTTTCATAATATGCTGTTATATCATCATCACAGGTGACAAGCTCGGCGTATATAAGGCGGCGTTCCGATTCGTCATAGAAACCGATCGTTGTTTCACCTGTGCAGATGCTTGATTCTATTTTAATATCATCTGTTGTAAAGCCTGCCGGAATTGGTTCCTTTGCGGCTTTTTTCTTTTTAAATAAACTCATTGCGGCACCTCGAAAATATTTATTAACTATATTATATCGCCATACATTAAGTTTGTCAATCGTGGCTTTGTTACATTTTTTCAGGCTTTTATAACATAAAGTAGATTTTACATTTATAGTGTGGTATAATTAAAATGGGGGAGGAATCAGCATGATAAATATTATTGTTTGTGATGATGACAGAGACTATGCAATGCGGATAGCGGATATGATTACTGATCTATCGGTTAAGCATGATATAGACCTTGATATAGAAGTGTGCGGAAACGGCAGCGAGCTTATGGAAAATATAAAGAGCGGAAAATGTGATATTATATTTCTTGATATAATGCTTGGCGGCGAAAACGGAATCGAACTTGCAAAGAGGATAAAGGAGCTTTTGCCGGACGTGCTATTTGTGTTTCTTACCGGATATATTGATTTTGCAGTGCAGGGCTATGAGGTGCGAGCATTCAGATACCTGTTAAAGGGAAGCGCGGAAACAGAGCTTGAACGAACGCTTATAGAGGCGGTAAATGAGATAAATAAGGTGTCGTCATTTTCTTTTTCATATAAGCAGGAGTTTTTCAAAGTAAAAACAAATGATATTTTATATATGGAAAGCGATAAGAGACTTATCATTATTCACGCTGCGGATAAAACCTATCAATACTACGGAAGACTGGATGAAGCGGAAGAGCTTTCGGGATTTATCAGGATTCACCGTTCATATTTGGTAAATCCAGAAAGGCTTGTCTCGCTTACAAAAGAAACGGCTGTGCTCTCAGACGGAACACGGCTTAATGTGAGCGGCTCATATGCTGAGAGCGCAAAACGGAAATTTATGCTGTATATATGAGGTGGCTATGAAAAAGACGGTGATTTTAGAAACGATAGCAGCGGCGTTGATTGCGGGATTATTTATGAACGGCATGTGGGAAGGTATCGCGCTGCGTATAGGCTATTCGGGAGTAGGAATACGATTATGCTTTGATGCGGCAATGCTCATTACGATAGTATTGTACTATGCAATGTTTAAGAGTGAAAGCCATGCGGATATATATTTTTTGTGCGCGATTTATATGTGTGCCACAGCAGGATTCAAGTCGGTGAATCCGCCAGCTTCGCGTATTATATATGCTTGCTCTGTGGCGATAGTTTTTCTGTACGGCACACGAAAGCATGGAAATAAAGCAGAGACTGAGACGGAAAATGAGTCCCGGGATGAAAAATACTATAAAGATATTGAGGAACGGTATCTAAGAAGCCGTGAGCTGTGGCACGATATGCGCAATCATATAGCGGCGCTTAACTCATATATCAACCGCGGCGACTATGAGGGAATGAAGGCATACACGGCAGAGTTCTGTGACGATATGGAACGGACTATAATTCCGTTCAGGACAGGCAGCATGGCGGCGGATGTGGTTATGGGAGATAAGGTGTATCTGGCAAAGAAGCATATGATTGATGTGCGGTTAAATCTTGCGCCGCTTGATAAGCTGACGATGCGAAATACAGACTTATGTGTTGTGCTCGCCAATCTTATGGATAATGCGATTGAAGCTTGTCTGAAGCTTGAAGAACAAGAGCGATATATCAATATCAAGATGGTTCAGAACGGTGACACGTGCTTCATGTCGATAGAAAATCCGTGTCTTGATGGCATTGTGTCGCAAAGCAGTAAGCTTAACCGTGATAGGCACGGGATAGGTCTGAGAAGTGTGGAGCGTATAGTGCACAGCTATGGCGGTTCGTTTGTGACAGCGGCAGATAATGGCAAGTTTAAGGCGGTTGCAGAATTAAGGTGAATTTGTTACATTAAATATTCAAACTGTTACAATCATAAAAATACAGATAAAATCTGTGATATACTTTAAGCATAAAAAGAAAAGGAGGATCTGCATGAAGGTAATAAAAAACTGCGCATGGGTTGTGGGAACGGTGCTTAAGATAGCTCCGTGTCTTGCGGTAATTACTCTTATATGCGAAATATCGGTTGCAATGTTCAGACCGCTGCAAATCATCGTTACGCAGCGTATTGTTGACTGCGCAAGCGTCTATCTGCAAAACGGCAGCGGACTTAACCGTCTGGTGTGGTGGGGTATAATGCTTGTTGCGATACTGATATTATGGGTCACGCTGCAAAAACTTGAATATTACATCGTGCGCGTTAAATTAAAGAAGAAGCTCATTATTGAGTTTTCGCCGACTGTGCTTGATAAGCTGCGCGGACTTCCGTACAGCTTTTTTGAGAGTGAAAGCTCAAATGACACACTTGAACGCATATCGAACGATCCGGCAAAGCTCATAGAGGACAGCTATTATCGGATACTTCTGACATTTTTCTCGCTTGTTTCAATAACCGCAACGGTAGTGCTTATATTCACATATTCGGTGTGGATCGGGCTTGGGATACTTGTACTGACGGTTCCCATGACGATTGTAATCAACTACTCCAGTGTGCTCACGCATAGAGTGTGGGAGGAGAACACCACGTTAAGGCGGCGGGAAAATGATTTGCGTGAGCTTACGGCAAACAAGCACGCCGTTTATGAAATGAGCGTATTCGGCAGTGGAGAATATGTTCAGGGTAAATGGTTTGATTATCAGACTAAGCTATACAGCTCAATAAAAAAGGCGATGCTTAAGGTGTGCGGAATCGAATGCTTGTATGCAGTGCTGGATATCACATATATGGTTTTTGCCGGAGGTCTTACTGTTGCGGCATTTTTAAACGGAGTATTCACAATAGGCCAGCTTGCGGCAATGCTGGACGGCATGCGCACAATAATAATAAAACTTAGTCGCAGCTCCGGTTTCGTTACAGAGATGATTTTACTTTCTTCAAGATGTGATTATCTGAAAAAATTTATGACACTTGACACTATGCCTGATTCGACCGAGACAACAGATAAATTTGATATTGTATTCTCGCATGTTTATTTTACATATCCGGGAACGGAGCGTGAAATTCTGCATGATGTAAGTATTAGAATAAAACAGGGTGAAAGAGTCGCGTTTGTCGGCGATAACGGTTCGGGAAAGAGTACGCTTATAAAGCTGTTATGCGGATTATACCCTGTAACATACGGGAAAATTCTTGTCGGTGGGCAGGATATAACAACTCTTTCTAAAGAATCTCGGCAGCGGTTCATCTCGGTACTGTTTCAGGACTTTTGCAGCTATAGCATGACAATACGCGAAAACGCGGTGCTCGGCTGTCTGTCAAAAGCAGATGAAGATGCAACGGTTTGGAAGGCGCTCAAGAATGCCGGATTTGCAGATACAGTACAAGAATATGAGAATGGACTTGATACGGTGCTCGGTAAGCTCACAGAGGAAGGTGTTGATCTGTCAAGAGGTCAGTGGCAGAGGCTTGCAATGTCACGCGCGTTTATTTCTGACTCTGAGTTTATCGCGCTTGATGAGCCTACAGCCGCACTTGATCCGATCGCGGAATCGAAAATGTATGAAAGCTTTGCAAATATTTTCAAGGATCGTGGTACTATCATGGTATCGCACCGGCTCGCATCGGCAAAAATGGCAGATAGGATCTTTGTCCTTGACGGCGGCAGGATCATTGAAGAGGGCAGCCATGAAGAGCTTATGGAAAGAAAAGGATTGTATGCAAGAATGTATAATCTGCAATCGTCATGGTATACGGAGGATCACAGCAATGATTAAGATATATAAAAGGGCAATAAAGGACTGCATCACGGCGGATCGCGGCTGCTGCGCTATGATTGGTATTTTAATTATACTCGGATATATAGGCGCAATTACGCCGGTAATCATGGCAAGACTGATCGAAGCCGGCGAGAGCTTTATAAAGCACGGTGCGTCTGCTTCTGCCGTGTGGCATCAGCTTATAATCCTGCTTGGCGTATATGCCGTATCGGGCATGACGTATATTCTGGCAACACCGCTTGACAAGCTTTTAATACAAAAGGGATCGTGGAAATTTCAAGAGAGGCTGTTTAAGAAAATGTGTTCGATTCCTCAGATACTGCTTGAAGATTCAAAGTATTTTGACAGCTATAAGCGCGCGGCTGAGGCTGTAAAAAACAGCGGATACGAAAACGGAGTAAATTCGCTTCTCGGGATTTTGAGAGTATCAACCACTTTTCTTGATTCTATTATTATGACTGTTATAAGCATAATAATATTAGTCTCATTTTCGCCGTATCTGCTTATATTTGCGGTATTGAGCACACCTCTTTCGATGCTGATAAGCATTTTCTCTGAGAAAGCGATGCGAAAGCTCAGACGTGCTCAGACCCATAAAAAAAGAGAGACGGAATATGTCTGGGGTCTGTTCTGCCAAAAGGCGAGCGTAAAGGAAATGCGAGTGTTCGGCGCATCGGGATTCTTTCGTCGGAAGTGGCTTAAAAAGCGTGATGAAATGATAAATGAGGAGCTGAGTGTCCGGGCAAAAATACTAAGGTTCAGAAATGGCGCTGACATTATAAAGAATATATTTTACGGAATGAATGTGGCGCTTGCGGTTGTTCTTATGATACGCGGACATCTTTCGATAGGTCAATTTACGGCATGTCTCGGAGTGTTCGGAACACTGCAAATAAATCTTGTTGTTTTCGTTGACCAGCTCGAGTATTTTTCTGAATCACTTCATATAGCAGAGGAATACTACGATTTTATAGATTTGCCGGATAAGCTTGATGGCACAGCTGATTTCGGAGGGTTTAATGACAAAATAACATTATCGGGAGTATCGTTCAGCTATCCGAATACGGAAAAAGCAGCACTGGACAATATAAATCTCACTATAAAGAAGGGTGAGCATATAGTTATAGTCGGCGAGAACGGCTCGGGCAAGACTACGCTTTCAAAGCTCATAACCGCCTGCTATGAGCCGGACAGCGGAAATATAACTATTGATGGGCAGAAGATTTCGGATTTAAAAAAGAACTCATATCTGAAAAATTTTTCGGTTGTAAGTCAGAATTTTGTTCAGTACAACATGACGCTGCGAGAGAATATTGCAATGTCTGAAACCGGCGCAATGTACGATGATGAGAGAATCAAAGCTGCGGTAAAGGCTGCAGGCGTTGATGATATTGCTGATATAATGGGCGGATATGATGTTCAGCTCGGACGTGAATTCGGCGGCGTGGAGCTATCGGGCGGACAGTGGCAGAAGCTTGCGATAGCGCGCGGCATGTTTCGTGATGCTCCGGTGATAATCCTTGATGAGCCTACAGCAGCGCTTGATCCATTTATTGAGTATGAAATTCTTACGGATTTCTCTGAAATGGCAAAGGACAGAACATCGATTATAATATCACACAGAATTGGAATTTGCAGTAAAGCCGATAGAATCATAGTTATGAAGGACGGTCAAATAGTTGAGGACGGAACACATAAGGAGCTGCTTGATAAAGGCGGCGAATATTGCAGAATGTGGAGTGCCCAGTCGGATTGGTATAAATAAAGAATAATGAAGGAAGCCGTGGCATTGATGCTGCGGCTTCTTTTAATATATAAATTGGAAAATCCTTAGATAGAACATCTATTTTGTATCTGTCAGACCCAAAATATAATCGGTCGATGTATGATAGTATTTCGCTAAAATTATAAGTAATTCACAAGGAAGATCCCGTAAACCACTTTCATATCTGTAATACTGCGGTTGTGTTGTAAAAAGAATATCAGCTATTTGCTTCTGTGTATAGTCATTATCTTCTCTTAAGTCGCGTAGACGTCTGTAATATGCCATGTGTTCCACCCCATTATTTTGAAATATATCCAAATAGATATATTGACATTCTATCATCTATTTGTTATAATATAAGGGTATTATACCCAAACGGATATAAAAATTGGCATTTTTATACATATTTTATGATAATAAAGGCTTTGACTGACATCATTAATAACATCAACTCGGAGGATTAAAATGTAAAAAATGAATTAAAAGGGGGAAATGTTTTGTGAAAAGAAAGATTTTAAGTTTGATACTGGCATTATGTATGATAATATCCGTAATGCCGATTATACCGATTTATGCAGAGGAAGAATTAATATCTGATGATTTAACAATTGATCCTGAATACGATAACTATTATCTAAAAAATAATGAAAATTCAGAATACATAATTAATCCGTTTTCCTTTTCTGCCGGATATCCAAATACACACACGAACACAGGAAATCAAGCTTATGATATTGCACAAATCGCAAAAACGCAAATCGGATATACAGAAACAGGGGATAATCACACAAAGTATAATAATTGGTTTTATGGCAGTGATACATCCGCTGCATGGTGTGCCATTTTCATATGTTGGTGTGCTAACCAAGCAGGGATACCTACGTCGACTATCGCGTTGAATGCGCAGGCCGGCGATATTAAATCGTCCAGTGCAAGTAATAAATTTGGAACACCAACTGTGTCATTCAGCAGTCATACTCCGCAAATCGGGGATATTATTTTTGTGGATAATACAGGCAATGGTGTGTCAAATCATGTAGGATTGGTTGTTGATGTTGATAGTTCATACATATATACTGTTGAGGGTAATTATTCAGATAAGGTTTCAAGCTTGACATACTCCAGAAGTAATGGATATAGGAGTGGTTCAAATGTTACACATATTGTAGCTTATGGTACACCGCAGTATACGATTACGTCGCCTCCGACATCTGCCCCGGATGCTAAAATACCGTATTTTACGTTAATAAATCATGGCAATTATACAGATGTGCGCAACAATACGAATGAAGTGAGAACAGTGACTGTTATTGTTGCAGGGTATGACGAAGGAATACTTCGTGAGATTACAGCTTCGAGACTCACTTTTAATGCCGGCGAGACACACACATTTATACATAACTCGGACGAATGCAGAATATTCGTATGGGACAGCCTGAACGGAATGCGTCCACTTGCAGTTCAATAATTTATAAAAAAGCAACACAGCAGTAACCGGTTTGGTGGTTACTGCTGTATTTTTTATATATTTGGAAATTACGGATCAAGATGATGCATATCTCTTGGGAAAAGAGACGCCTGGCGGATGTTGTCAAGCCCTAAGAGCTTCATCACAAGTCTTTCAAGACCAATACCGAGACCGCCGTGCGGCGGCATGCCGTATTTGTGGATCGATAGATA
This sequence comes from Oscillospiraceae bacterium, assembly GCA_022509005.1. Lineage (GTDB taxonomy): Bacteria > Bacillota > Clostridia > UBA1381 > UBA1381 > Ornithomonoglobus. Next base: position 15,597 of record JAFLUC010000031.1, read on the forward strand.
GCTTGCAAGCTCCTCGGGTTCTATGTTATACCGCGCAAGCTTTGCTACCTGTTCGTCATAATCGTGTATTCTCTGCCCGCCGGTCGTTATTTCAAGACCGCGAAACAGAAGGTCGAAGCTTTCGGCAAGCTTCGGGTCATCCTTTGAATCCATAGCGTAGAATGGACGTTTTAAGCCGGGGAACTTTGTTACGAATATAAATTCGCTCCCGTAGTGCTCCTTTGCGTATTCGCAAAGCTTGACTTCATCTGTCGGATCAAGGTCGAACTGGTTTCTTGACTTGCCTAAGATATCGAGCGCCTCAAAGAAGGTGACTGCCGGAATATTGTTTATAACCGGTAGTTTAGCGCCGAGCAATTGAAGCTCCGGCTGATAATTTTCTTCAAGCTCCTTAACTACGGCTTTGAGCATTGCCGTTTCCATCTGCATAACATCTGTCATATCACGGATGAAGCCCATTTCAAAGTCGAGTCCGATATATTCGTTTAGATGTCTTGCGCTGTTGTGCTTTTCAGCACGGTAAACGGGCGCAATCTCAAATACTCTGTCAAAGAATGCAACGCAGGTTTGCTTATAGAACTGCGGACTTTGCGCAAGTACTGCGTCCTGTCCGAAATATTTGAGCTTGAATATATTTGCGCCGCCCTCCGCGGAAGCGCCGCAGATTTTAGGGGAGTGAATTTCTGTGAAGTTTTGCGAGAGCATAAAGCTTCTGAATCCGCTCACAACGCCCTCTGCAATTTTAAATACCGCTCTTTCAATCGGATGTCTGAGCGCTACGCTTCTGTGGGAAAGGTTTGTATCAAGCGTGCAGCCGAGAACTCTGTCCGATACGTGCAGCGGGTACTCAGCGGTCGGCTTTGAAAGCACCTTGAAGTTCTTTAATGTTATCTCATAGCCATAGACAGCTCGTGCTTCTTCCTTTACTGTTCCGGTAAGCTCTATGTATGCGCCCTCGCATAGTTCCTTAAGCTCTGCTTGGCAGAGCTCAGGCTCGTAAACCGATTGAAAAATATATCTGCCGGTTCTTACGATTACGAATGCGAATGCTGACATTCTGCGGAGCTTGTGAACGCAGGCGCAGAAGGTTATTTCCTTGCCTACGGCTTTTGTTAAATCATCAAGCGTTATTTCGCTTATAAGCGATTGTCCGTCTATCTGCTGCATGATATAGTCTCCTTTTTGTTCGCCTTTTATCAGATAAATTTATTTAAGCTTTTCGCTGAGAGTCTGTTTGATAAGTCCGGGGTTTGCACCTTTGCCGCAAGCCTTTATGGCCTGACCCATGATGAATCCGAAAAGCTTCGCGTTTCCTGCCTTGTATTTTTCAACAGCATCCGCGTTTGCTGTGAGAACCTCGTCAATAATCGCATCGAGTCCTGAGGTGTCATTACTCATAATGAAGCCGTTTTTCTTTGCGATTGCCTCCGGTTCGCCGCCTTCAGCGAAAAGAATCGCTATAATATCCTTTGCTGACCCCTTTGATATAGTTCCCTTTGCCGCAAGCTCAGCGACCTTTGCAACATCGGCAGGGGAGAACTTAACCTCTGTTATGCCTGTTCCGGTTTCGTTGATCTGATGGCTTATCTCGCCCAGCATAAGATTTGATATGAGCTTGTATTCGGGCGTTATATTAACTGCCTCGTCATAGAAATCTGAAAATGCTTTTTCCGCAAGAATAAGCTTTGCATCCTCTTCTGGGATTTTATATTGCTTTGTGTAGCGTTCAAACCTCTGGTTTGGAAGCTCCGGCATTTCACGGCGGATAATATCAATCTCTTCATCTGTGAATAGTACCGGCGGAATATCCGGTTCAGGGAAATAGCGGTAATCGTGCGCTTCTTCCTTTGAACGCATTGCCTTTGTATCGTCATGGTTCTCGTTATAGCGGCGCGTTTCCTGAAGCACCTTGCCGCCCTTATCAAGAATTTCTGACTGGCGCTGTATTTCGTACGCTATCGCGCGTCCGATTGACTTAACGGAGTTGAGGTTTTTGATCTCGGCGCGTGTGCCGAATTCATCAGAGCCGTATGGCATAAGCGAAATATTTACATCAACTCTTAACGAGCCCTGCTCCATTTTAGCGTCACAGACGCCGGCATAATTCAATCTCTGACCAATCTGGATAACAAAGTCCTGAACCTCCTCGATCGTTCTGAAATCCGGTTCCGTAACTATTTCGATAAGCGGAACGCCGCAGCGGTTATAGTCCGCCATTGAGATACCCTCGTAATCATCATGCACGAGCTTTCCGGCATCCTCCTCGATGTGTATTCTGTTTATTCTTATTCTTTTGCCGCCTGTTACGTCAATATATCCGTCTGTGCATATCGGTGATTCGAACTGCGTAATCTGATATGCCTTGGGCAGGTCGGGGTAGAAGTAGTTTTTTCTGTCAAACGCGCTGTAGTTGTTAACGGTACAGTTTGTAGCAAATCCTGCCTTTGCAGCAAGTCTTACAGCACCCTTATTAAGAAGCGGGAGCGTGCCCGGCATTCCGGAGCAGCGCGGGCATACTCTTGTGTTTGCACCGCCGCCGAATTCATTTTTGCATGTGCAGAACACCTTTGAATTTGTGAGAAGCTCACAGTGAATTTCAAGTCCCATTACCGGCTGATAATTCATAACTCTGCACACTCCCTTCTAATAAATTCCCTCTCAAAGCGGTCGCATACCGCGATAATCGTCTTTTCATCAAACGGCTTACCCGTAAGGCTCATGCCTATAGGCATGGAATCTGAGCCGTAGCCGCAGGTGGTTGATATTGCAGGCAGTCCGGCAATATTGACGGTTACCGTGCAAATATCTGCTAAGTACATTTTAACAGGGTCATTCTCCTGTTCGCCTATCTTATATGCTGTTGTCGGCGCGGTAGGGGTGAGAATTACGTCGCATTTTTCAAATATTGCGGCGTATTCCTTTCTTATCTGCGTTCTTATTCTTCTCGCATTATTGTAATACGCGTCATAGTAGCCGGAGCAGAGCGCATAGTTACCGAGCATTATTCTTCTCTTGACCTCGTCTCCGAAGCCTTCGCGGCGTGAATTTTTGATAAGATCGTTATAGTCCTCGCCAAGCCCTGAGCGGTAGCCGTATTTGATTCCGTCAAAGCGTGAAAGATTAGCTGCTGCCTCTGCCGATGAAATGAGGTAGTAGGCTGAAACCGCGTATTCGAGCGACGGGAGCGAGCATTCTATGATCTCGCATCCGAGTGATTTATAGAAATCCGCCGCGGAAAGAACGGCTGCTCTTACCTCCTCCGAGGAGCCGTCGAGGAACTCCTTCGTGAGTCCGATTTTAAGCTTTGATATATCAGAGCCTACAAGCTCTGTGTAATTGCCCTGTGATAAGCCGGATGATGTCGCATCGTTTTCGTCATAGCCGTGGATCGTGTTCAGAACATAGCCTGTGTCAAACGCGCTGTTTCCTATAACGCCGATCTGGTCAAGCGATGATGCGAACGCGATAAGTCCCCAGCGTGAAACTGCGCCATATGTAGGCTTTAGACCGGTAACACCGCAAAAGGCTGATGGCTGTCTTACCGAGCCGCCTGTGTCAGAGCCGAGCGCTGCCGCGCATAGCCCTGCCGCAACAGATGCCGCCGCGCCGCCGGACGAACCGCCTGTGACACAATTGGTGTTATACGGATTTTTCGGACCGCCGAAATATGAGGTCTGTGATGAGCCGCCCATTGCAAACTCGTCCATGTTTGTCTTACCGAGCATTACGAATCCGTCTGATTTAAGCTTTGCCACTGCTGTCGCGTCATACGGCGGTATAAAATCCTCAAGCATACGTGAAGCACAGGTTGTTCTGACTCCGTTTGTACATATATTATCCTTAATCGAAAGAGGAATACCCGTAAGCGGTTTTGACTCCCCGGCATCGATAACAGCCTGTGCTGCTTTTGCCTGTGAAATCGCTTCCTCTTCACATACTGTGATATAGCTGTTTATAGCCGCATCACGAGCCTTTATTCTATTTAAATAATCCTGCGCCAGCTCAACCGCGCCGATTTCCTTGTTATCTAATTTATTTCTTAATTCCTTTAAGTTCATATCCGTTATCTCCAATTATACAACTTTGGGTACGACGAAGCTGTCATTCTTCGTGTTGTTCGCATTTTCGAGTATTTTCTCATTCGGATATGAATCCTTGTAGTTATCCTTACGCAAATCCTCATAGTCAACACTGTCAAGAGTGTATGGTTTGATTGCCGGATCAAAATCGCACACCTTGTCCATGAGCGCAATAATATCGGTCATGTCCTTTGTCATTTTTGATAGCTCATCGGGAGTGAACTCCAGCTTTGAGAGATCTGCAAGATGTGCTGTCTGTTTTTCGTCAAACATAACAATTCTCCGTTTCTGTAAGCCTTATTCTTAAAGCTCCAACCACGGCTAAGCCAGTATAAACTAACTTAGCCACGGCTAAAACCCCGCAATAAACAAAAAAGGCAATGTACAATCTTTGCTCAGAAAAAATTCTGCGCAAAAACTGTACAACGCCTTTGCTGTACAATACCAATATAATACCATAAAATATCAAGTATTGCAATAGCCAACTTGCATAAAATCGTAAATTATTTGTATTTTTTTTAGCTTAAATCAACAAATGTCGGATTATTCGTCGGTATGAGCTCTGTAATAGCTGCCTGGAAGCTGATCTTTGGAAATAAGCTCACCTGCGCTGTTGTACACATATCGAACAGATGAAACCTTTGTATCATTTCCAACCATGGTTGAGCTGTTTGTGATTTTTACCGTTCTCGGATCGTCGCGCTGTGTGCCGATTATGCTTACTGTTATCTTGTAGCCGCCTGTTACGGCAGAAATCTTTATCGGATAATCCATGCTGTTTACAAATTTGAAGTCAACGCCGGTATCGGCAACCGTAGCATCCTGACCGAGCGGGCAATATCCAACGGGGAACATATGGTTTGTTCGAGATACTATTGAGATATCCGAATACAGAACAGCATTGTAAAGCGTTGAGCTTACTTGGCAGGTTCCGCCGCCGATCCCGTCAACAGTCTGACCATCGACGTATTCCTTTGCTGTATAGAAACCGTTTGCAACAGAACGCGGTCCTACGGTGTCATTAAACGAGAACACCTCACCGGGAAGCAGTATCTTTCCGTTAATTTTGCTTGCGGCGTTGGCGACATTCGCGCAGCGGTTCGCGGTTGAGGTTCCGTAGCTTGTTGAGTATGAACCAATCGTGGCGTTGAAAAGCTTTCCTTCAAGCTCAGCGGCTGTTACAGCTGCCGGAATGGATGTAAACGGTATTTCAACAACCTCGCCGCCTTCCTTGATTTGCGTAACAAGCCCGGCAGTCTGATCCTTGTCTATTATACGCCCATCCTGTTCCGGAACAATAGAGATCTGATTGTCAACAAGCTCAAATGTTGCATCTTTCTCCTCTGCCCATGCAAAATTATCAACATCCTCAACCGTGAGGTCTTTTGGCGAACCTTCCAGGAGTGATACTTTTATTCTGTCAAATTGTTCATTGGCTATAGCATTTTTCAATTGATCCCATGCAGCATCGGTGTTATTATCAAAGCCTGATTTACCGGGTGTACAGATTATCACGCCGTCACCGATTTCCATGTTGTGCTCTATAAGCTCGCCATAGAGCTGATGACCGAAATCTGCAAGCTTTTCACGTACGATTGTTTCGTCAACATTCGCGTTCGGCACAACCTTATGTTTTACAAAAATCTGTAGTGAATTCGCGAAACCGTCAATTAAAATGTTATTTGTTTTTCCGTATCGCATTGCCTTGTCGACAGTAGCCTCAAGCTCGGCTGTAAGTCCCGCGTCGGAGCCTGCAATGGTATATGTTTCACCATTGCAGATAACAGTGAGGTTCTGATTGCTCAGAAGCGGCTCATTTTTAACCCTTTCGAGAGCCTCATCGTATGTGAGATTACTTACATTAATATTTTCTATATATATATTACGTCCCATTCTATCTTTCGGGACAGTGATGCAGCCGTATATATATATGATAAGACAAACAACCATCAGCGCGCCGAGCCCTATAAACAGACCCTTTAATAAACCGCGATGGCTTCCAATAAAATCTTTGATGCTATGTTTTTTTTCTTTTACCACTGCAGAATCCACTCCAACTGCATTTTCTGCTTTTACGACCGGCGGTTCGTTCGCAGGTTCGAAATCATCTTCATCATCTTCTGCACCTTCGGGCTCGGTCTCAGGAGTGTCTGTGATTTCTATTGCTTGATCTAAGACTGCTTCATCTGCTGCTTCAGCGCTGACGGTGCCGGAGTTGTTTTCGTCAGACTGTTCCTCGTCATCAGCTGTGTTTCCGGTTTCTTCGATTTTAGGCCAAATACTTGCATCGTCTTTGCTGTTTTCGGCCGGAGTATCTGCCGCTGCTTTAAAATTTTCAAAAGCAGCATTGCGGAACTCTTCCTCTGTCGGCTTTTTAGGTTTTTTTATGATGGGCGAAAAGTCGTCTTCCTCATCATACTCCAAAGACTCATCTTCGTTATTCTCTGAGATTGAGTTGTCAATGGGCTTATCTTCATTATTGTATTTTCTTGTTTTTCTTAAAAATCCCATCTTAAAACTTCCTTTCGATCAGGCGAAAAATCTCCTGAATTCGTTTATATAATCAGTATATTCATATAAAAATGCCATTACATGTTTATTTTTAGAAAGTAGTGTAAAAGCTTTTTTAACGGCTTTCAAAAAGTTTTCATCATATTCGGATAAATAAAACGTCTTTGCAAGAGGACAGATGCTTTTTGCCCTCGGGTCTGTGATAATTTCTATTTTACCATTTTTATCAATCACAGGCGTCAGCGGAAAGATTCTGCATGCAAGCGGTCTGACATATCTGTCACAGTTTCCTTCGCAGAATATTATAGGTGTTTTTCTTATTATGCCGCCGTCGTTATATGTCAGATCGGAGTATTCAATTCTGAAACCACTGGGCTTCAAAAGCTTAAAAACCTCTTTTTCACCCGGGAAAAGAAACATTCCCGAATCGTCTCCGCTGCAACAGGCTGCATTGCACAGCTTTCCGCAGTCTACCGGAATAGGCGTGTTCTCGTCAAACATTCTGTATAGTTGCAGATAGATATATGCGCTGTTCATTTTATCCCTCTTTATATTCTATAGATGAATTAATTATAGCATAAGACGGCGTATAAAACAAGCGTTTTTTTGAGTTTAATAAATTTTCATTTTTGTTTAATATTTTTGTAATAACTCGTTGCCAATACAGTGCTGTTTATGGTACACAAAAAAGAAAAACAGCAGAGATATTGACAAATTGTGAAAAATGTTATAAAATAATTAGGTATATACTTTAATATAATTTAGGAAAGGTGAAACAGATGCCAAAGAAGGGCGAATACGGTAATGAATCGATTACAAAGCTTAAGGACGAAGAACGAGTCCGCCTTAGACCTGCTGTTATCTTCGGTTCGGATGGTCTTGAGGGCTGTGAGCATTCCTTTTTTGAAATTCTCTCTAACTCTATTGATGAGGCGCGGGAGGGCTACGGCAAGCTTATCGAGATTACAAGATTTCTTGACAATTCCATAGAGGTGCGCGACCACGGCAGAGGCGTTCCGCTCGACTATAACGAGGCGGAAAAGTGTTTCAACTGGGAGCTTGTTTACTGCGAGCTTTATGCAGGCGGTAAATATGACAACAACAATGGCGGAACGTACGAATACAGTCTCGGTCTTAACGGACTTGGTGCCTGCGCAACTCAGTATTCCTCAGAGTATATGGATGTTGAGGTTATAAGAGATAAGACAAAGTATAACCTTCATTTTGAAAAGGGTAAAAACATAGGCGGTCTTACAAAAACTCCGGTACGCTCCGTGCAGACCGGAACTATTCAGAAATGGAGACCTGATACCGAGGTTTTTACAGATATAAATATACCGCTTGAATTTTATCAGGATATTTTAAATAAGCAGGCTATGGTAAATGCCGGAATTAAATTTGTTTTATATAACGAAACAGAAGATGGCATGCAGATGTTCGAGTATTATTACGAAAACGGTATTGTAGACTATCTTTCCGAAAGCGTTGGCGAGGACGCGTTAACGACTGTTGAAACATGGGAATGTGAGCGTTCGGGACGTGACCGTGAGGACAAGGACGAATACCGCATGAAAATGCAGATTGCATTCTGCTTCTCAAACCGTGTGAACCTGCTTGAATATTACCATAATTCGAGCTATCTTGAGCATGGCGGCTCGCCGGATAAGGCTGTAAAGAACGCGTATGTTTATGCGATAGACCAGTATATGAAGCAGAACGGCAAGTACAATAAGAACGAATCAAAGATTACGTTTAACGATGTTGCCGACTGCCTTGCTCTCGTTATCAATTCATTCTCAACTCAGACGAGCTATGAGAACCAGACGAAGAAGGCTATTAACAATAAATTTATACAGGAGGCTATGACAGAATTCCTTCGTCATCAGCTTGAGGTATATTTTATAGAAAACAAGGCGGACGCAGAAAAGATTGCAAACCAGGTGCTTGTAAACAAACGCAGCCGTGAAAATGCGGAAAAGGCACGTGTAGATATCAAGAAGAAGCTCACGGGCTCTATGGATGTTACAACACGCGTTGAAAAATTCGTTCCGTGCCGTATTAAAGACACGACTAAGACAGAGCTGTTTATAGTGGAGGGCGATTCGGCGCTCGGCTCATGTAAGCTTGCTAGAGACGCATCATTCCAGGCAATCATGCCGATACGAGGTAAGATATTAAACTGCTTAAAGGCGGATTATCCAAGGATTTTCAAGAGCGATATAATAGTTGACCTCTTAAAGGTTCTCGGCTGCGGCGTTGAGATCAAATCGGCGCACAATAAGAAGCTTGACAGCTTCAATCTTGATAATCTCCGCTGGGATAAGGTTATCATCTGCACAGATGCCGATGTTGACGGCTTCCATATAAGAACAATGCTCTTAACAATGCTATACCGTCTCACCCCGACGCTTATTGATGTAGGCAAGGTATATATAGCGGAATCGCCGCTTTATGAAATAACAATCAACAAGAAGGGCAAGCGCAAGGGCGAGAAAATGTTCGCGTATACAGACAGCGAAAAGGAAAAGCTGCTTCTACAACTTACAGAGGACGGACTCTCAAAGGATAAGGACGATTTTGACATAAAGCGTTCAAAGGGTCTTGGCGAGAACCAGCCCGATATGATGAGCTTAACGACAATGCATCCCGCAACGCGCCGTCTCATACGCGTAACACCGGAAAATGCGGAGCGTATGGCAATGATGTTCGACCTGCTTCTCGGAGATAATCTAGACGGCAGGAAGCAGCACATTGCGGACACAGGCTCAAATTATCTGGAGATGCTTGATATATCTTGATTGAAAGGTGAACAATCCGCTTGCGGATCTAAACGGAAAGGAGCCATGATAAATGGCAAGAAGAAAAAAAGAGCCGGAACAGGAAATCATATCGGCACCGATAGCGGAACAGGCGATAACACAAACGCTTGAAACGAACTTTATGCCGTATGCGATGAGCGTTATTATCTCACGCGCAATTCCTGAAATCGATGGCTTAAAGCCGGCACACAGAAAGCTTTTATATACGATGTATAAAATGGGGCTTTTAGGCGGCAAATTCACAAAGTCGGCAAACGTTGTCGGCTCAACAATGAAGCTTAACCCTCACGGCGACAGCGCAATTTATGAAACAATGGTTCGTCTCACTCGCGGCAATGAAGCGCTGCTTCATCCGCTCGTAGAGTCACAGGGTAACTTCGGTAAGGCATATTCGCGTGATATGGCATATGCTGCGTCACGTTATACAGAGGTAAGGCTTGAACCGATATGTAACGAGCTTTTTACCGATATAAACAAGAATACTGTTAAGTTCGTGGATAACTATGACGGCGAGCTTAAAGAACCGACGCTGCTTCCGGCGGCGTATCCGTCAATTCTCGTAAACCCGAACCAGGGTATTGCGGTAGGTATGGCGTCAAATATATGCTCATTTAATCTTCGCGAGGTGTGCGAGGCGGCGATTGAGTATATGAAGGACGAGAATACAGATATTATCGAGATAATGCCCGCGCCGGATTTTTCGCTCGGCGCGAATATAATATACAATAAAGCTGAGATGCAGCAAATCTATGATACCGGACGCGGCAGCTTCAGAATGCGCGCTAAGTATAGGTATGACAAAAAGAGCAACTGCATTGAAGTTATTGAAATTCCGTATTCAACAACCTCGGAGCAGATTATCGGCAAGATAATGGAGCTTTTAAAGGCAAACAAGCTCCGTGAAATTTCTGATGCCCGTGATGAAACAGATTTAAACGGCTTTAAGATTGCAATTGACTTAAAGCGCGGCGTTGACCCGGATGAGCTTATGTTGAAGCTGTATAAGCTTACCTCGCTTGAGGACAGCTTTTCCTGCAACTTCAATATTCTCATTAACTCCGTACCGCGTGTTATGGGAATTAAGGAAATATTGAAGGAATGGGTTTCGTTCCGTATCAACTGTATCAGAAATGGTGCAAAGTTTGATATTGAGCAGAAGAGCAAAAGGCTGCATCTGTTAATGGGACTTAAAAAGATTTTGCTTGATATCGATAAAGCAATTTCTATTATCCGTCATACGGAGGCAGAAAACGAGGTTGTTCCGAACCTTATGACAGGCTTTGCTATCGATCAGGTTCAGGCGGAGTATATTGCCGAAATCCGTTTGAGAAATCTTAACAGGGAATACATTTTAAAGAATGTTGACAATATAGAAAAGCTGACTCGCGAGATTGCCGAACTCAACAAGCTGCTGTCAAGCGATAGAATCGTTAAAACAAAAATTGCAAAGCAGCTTAAAGATATTGCAAAGAAATACGGCCAGGACAGAAGAACGCAGCTAATCGAGGCTGAAAGTCTTACACAGTACAAGGCGGAGGAGCATATTGAAGACTATGCTTGTACAATCTTCTTCACAAGGGGACAGTATCTCAAAAAGGTTACTGCGAATTCACTGCGGTTTACTACCTCCGAGCACAAGCTTCGCGAGGATGACGATATTATAGTAACAACGGAAACCTCAAATGTTTCCGAGCTTATATTCTTCTCAGATAAATGCAATGCGTATAAGCTAAAAACATGCGATATACCGGACTGTAAGGTTACACAGCTCGGCGAATATGTGCCGGGAATACTCGGGCTTGAAAAGGACGAGAAAATAATTTATGCCGTAGTTACAAAGGATTATAAGGGCATGATGCTCTTCACCTTTGAGAACGGTAAAATGGCTAAGGTAGAGCTTTCAAATTATCAGACAAAAACAA
>JAFLUC010000032.1 GCA_022509005.1 Oscillospiraceae bacterium
ACTATGCTGTTATTCAAAAAATCATTGTTTACTGTCTTAACAGTGTCGCCCATTAAGGCGATTTTTTTGCTAAATATGTTACTGTTATTATAAATCCTAAAGCTTCCAGCAGACTTTTCATCTCCTCAAATGTAAAATACTTAGGATTGCTTTTTAACTTTGCAATTAATTTTTCCTTTTTTTCCATGAAGCTCACCGCCTTATAATACTATTATAACACATTTTATAAAAAAGCAACTGTTTTTTAGTGGCACTATGAAAACAAATAAAGATTTTTTGTGTTTTGCTACTTGTTAAATTCTGTGATATAGTGTATAATATATAATAGAATATCTGTAATTTGTTTCTGCATTACAGCATGGAGGTATTATATTTATGTATGATATAATAATAATCGGAGGCGGAGCAGCCGGGATGAGCGCGGCGATATATGCTATGCGCGGCGGGATGAAAACGCTTTTGCTGGAAAAGCTCGCGTGCGGCGGTCAGGCGGCGCGCACCTATGAGGTGGATAACTATCCTGGATTTTCAGACAATCCGTCAGGTCCTGAGCTTATGAAGGCGTTTGAGAATCACGCGAATAAATTCGGTGTTGAGATCAAGTCTGAGGCAGTTCGTGAAATAATAAATGCTGACGGTGATATAAAGACAGTAAAAACAAGACGAAACACATATGAAACAAAGACGATAATTCTGGCAACCGGCGCAGGTCCGAAAAAGCTCGGCGTTCCCGGCGAGGAAGAGCTTGCGGGCGCGGGTGTTAGCTACTGCGCAACCTGTGACGGCGCATTTTTTAAGGGGCTTGACACGGTTGTGATCGGCGGCGGAAACACGGCGATGGAGGACGCGCTGTATCTTGCGAGATTCTGTGAGCATGTGTTTATAATGAATCGCTCAGAGAAATTCAGAGCGTCGCAGGTGCTTGTTGATAAGGTTAAAAGCAATCCGAAAATTACAATATATACCAATATGGTGGCAGATTCATTTGAGGGCAGCGGAAGGCTTGAAAGGGTAATGGCACGAAATACCGTTACAGGTGAAAAGGGCTTTATTAACGCGTCCGGCGTTATTATTGCAATCGGAATTACACCCGATAATACTGTAGCAAAGAAATGCGGTGTTGAGCTTTGCGAAAGAGGATTTGTTAAAACAGATATGTATCTTGCCGCAAGCGTAAAGGGCATATTTGCCGCGGGCGACTGCCGTGTATCACCGTTAAGACAGGTTGTAACAGCTGCGGCTGACGGCGCGGTTGCCGCAACGAGCGCGATCAATTATATTCTTAAAGGATAATTAAAATATGAAAATGATAAAGGACGCCTGCATTATAACAGGCACAGGCGAAAAATTTGAAAACGGCGTAGTCGTATTTGATGATAAAATACGGTTTGTGGGTAAGAGCTATGATAAGCCGGTTGAGCATATAATCGAGCTTCCGGGCTATTATGTTACACCGGGTCTTATAGACGCGCATTGCCATGTCGGGCTTTTTGGTGATTCACTCGGATTTGAGGGCGCGGACGCAAACGAGGACAGTGACCCTGTCACTCCGCAGCTTCGCGCGATAGACGGAATATATCCGCAGGATCGGGCATTTAGTGAGGCGCATAAAGCCGGAATTACAACAGTTGTAACGGGACCGGGCAGCGCAAACGCAATATGCGGTCAGTTTGCCGCAATAAAAACAGCCGGAATATGCGTTGATGATATGATAATAAAAGCCCCATGCGCAATGAAAATGGCGCTCGGGGAAAATCCCAAGACCGTTTACAATGAAAAGGATGAAGCACCCACTACCAGAATGGGAACAATGGCGCTGATTCGGGAAACGCTTTACAAGGCGAAAAATTATCTTGACGGAGTCAATAAGTACGAAGCGGACAGCGAGGAAAACGACAGACCCGAATATGATATAAAGCTTGAAGCGCTGATACCTGTTCTCAACAAGGAAATACCGGTAAAAATTCACGCGCACCGCGCGGATGATATATGCAGCGCGATACGGCTTGCAAAGGAATTTCAGATAGATGTGACTATCGAGCATTGCTCGGACGGCGACGTTATAGCGGATATCTTAGAACGCGAAAAGCTTCCCATAAATATAGGACCGACGCTTACCGACAGAAGCAAGCCGGAGCTGAAAAATCTTTCCTTTGGCACATATAAAAATCTTTCAGACAGGGATATAAGCATTGCTATAATAACAGACCATCCCGAAATCACAATAGAGCATCTTCCGCTGTGCGCGGCGCTTGCCGTTTCACACGGAATGGATAAGGATAAAGCACTCGCTGCAATAACGATAAACGCGGCGAAAAACTGCCGTATAGACGACCGTGTGGGCAGTCTTGAACCGGGAAAGGACGCCGATATTGCGGTATTTGATAAAATACCGGTCGAGTTCGGGGCAGAGTGCGTTATGACATTTATCAACGGAGAAATTGTATAAGGTCAAAGACATTCACATAAAATGCAGAAAAGGAGAATTTACAATGGCGATTAAGGAAAAAGAAACAGGTTTCGGCAAATGGAAAATCATAGTTATTATAATTGCCGTAATTGTAGCTATCGGCGCTGTAGGATTCGGGATTGTAATGAAGGACAGCAATGGTATAAGTATTTCGGAGGATGTTACAATTGAAATACGTGAGGGCTCGGGCGCGTCAGCCGTTGCCGGAATGCTTCATGAAAAAGGGATAATAAAATATCCGACAATATTCAAGTTTCAGTCCAGACTCGGCGGCTATGACAATCAGTTCCAGCCCGGCGCGATAACTATACATAACGGAATGAGCTATAATGATATTCTTGAGGCATTGACGGTTTCTGATCGGGATACGGTAACGGTTGTTATACCCGAGGGCTATGAGATATCGCAGATAAAGGACGCGCTTGCGGCGGCGGGACTTCCCTGCGCGGCTGATTTTGAAGCCGCGCTCGACCCATCACTATACGACTACAGGTTTTTACATGACATACCCGACAGAGACGTAAAGCTTGAAGGCTATCTTTTCCCCGCGACATATAAGATACCGTCAACATATACCGCACAGCAGGTCGTGAATCTCATGCTTAAATCATTTGATGAAAAGTTCACGGACGAATATTATAACAGAGCTGCGGAAATGGGAAAGACCGTTGACGAGATAATAACAATGGCTTCCGTTGTAGAGCGGGAAACGAATACAGAGGGTGAAAGAGCAAAGGTTGCGGGTGTATTTTATAACAGAATAAACTCTGGCATGAAGCTGCAGTCCTGCGCAACGGTGCAGTACGTATTAGGCGAGCATAAGCCGGTACTTTCGATTGCGGATACTAAGATAGATTCACCATACAACACATACGTATATCCGGGTCTTCCGGCAGGTCCGATATGCAATCCGGGCGAGGACTGCATAAAAGCGGCGCTGTATCCTGAGGATACGGATGCATATTATTTCTGTCTCAGCAAGAGCGGAGAGCATATTTTCTCAACCACCTATGAGGATCATGTAAAGGCAATGGAGTCAAACGACCTCATTACAAATGTTGACTCATCGGCAATAGAAAACGAGGATTCTAAGAGATAAATGGAATACGATCTTAACGCGATAGTTACGCCATACGTAACATCATATATACGCGAAAAAACAGAACAGAAGGATGCGCTGCTGCGAAGTCTTGAAATATATGCAGAAGAAAACAATGTTCCGATAGTCGAGCCGGAAACGGCACGGCTCTTGTCGGTGCTTACAAAGCTGAAACGACCGGCAAGAATTCTTGAAGTGGGCTGCGCGATTGGCTACAGCGCTATACTTATGTCAAAAGGGTTGGCCGAAGGCGGAAACATTCTCACTTTGGAGTATGATCCCAAAATGGTGCGTGCGGCAAGAGAGAACGTAAAAAAAGCGGGATTATGTGACGTGATAAACGTTGTAGAGGCTGACGCAAAGGACTATCTTTCATATATAGACGAGGATGAAATATTTGATATAATATTTCTTGACGGCCCAAAGGCACATTATCTGTATATGCTTGATGACGCGGTGCGGCTCCTGAAAAAGGGCGGACTGCTTATTTCGGATAATATATTGTTTAAAGGAATGACAGCCGATGACGATCATTTCGCGCGGAGAAAGGTGACGATAATTCACCGGCTTCGCGAGTATATTGATACGCTTATGAAGCATCCGCAGCTTGAAACCTCTATCTTGTCACAGGGCGACGGCATAACCCTATCAATAAAAATTATGTCAGACTATGAACGCTTTGGATATTAAACGGAGATTGATATATGGACGCAATACATTCAACATGGTCAAAGCCGCGCATATACAGCACGGGCGGCTTCTTCATAGAGGATTTCGATATACTTACCACTATTCTTTCCGCGCTGAAATGGCGCGAGAAAAACGGAAGGATTAAAATGGTCACTGACAGCACGGGTCTTGAGTTCTATAAATCGCGCGGAATGTGCGATATATGGGATGAAATAACAACGGAGCTTGACGATATACCCGATACTGTAAATCCCGAAATGTTCTGGGCGGCGGGAAAGGTATTTGCCTTGAAAAATCAGACAGCCCCTGTCGCAGCGATAGATACTGATTTTATAGTATGGGACAGACTAGCTTTTGATAACATGGGCGATATTTCAGTTATACATAAGGAGGACATATATACTGATGTGTATCCTGATATATACCATTTTAACATGAAGCAGGGATACATATTTGACCCCGGTCTGGACTGGCGCGAGAATCCGTCAAATATGGCGTTTTATGTTATCAGAAATGAGGCACTGAAAAACAGCTATACAGACGCGGCAATTGAGTTTATGGAAAATTCGCTTGACGGCGATAATCTCACGTATATGGTTTTTGCGGAACAGAGATTAATTTCAATGATTGCCAAGAAATCAAATATAGAGATAAATGCAATTTCCACTCCAGAAAAATTGTTTAAGGACGGAGAACGGTATTTCACCCATACATGGGGAATGAAGCAGCAAATGCGGGATATGCCGGAACTGAGAGCTGATTTTTGCCGAAGATGTATTGGTAGAATCAAGCGTGATTTTCCGGACTACAGCAGGATGACAGAAAACATAGCGGAGCTTGCGAAATATTTGTAAAAGAAAGAAGGTGCGTGGATGAAGCATAGAGAGATAATAGATGAGAGTCTTGAGAGACACAAAAGAAAAAGAAGAAAAAAGAGGATTATAATTTTTGGAACAATCTTTATTGTTTTGTTTGCGGCGCTGTTTACAGTATACAAAATAATAATGACACCTTCAAGAGTTGTGCAGCTAAGTCTTTTGAATACAGGGAAGGAGTTTATTAAAAGCTTTGAATATGTAACAAGTGATGAATCAATAGGTATAATAAAGGATGTGCTTGCAGATGGCGGAACAACGGATATGTCGCTGAAGCTTGAAAAATCACCTGTGCTTCGCGGCATTGACGCGGATGTCAGATGCGTAAACGACGGAACCACCGCGATATCCGAAATAAAATTCAATTCTCTTATGAAATTTACAACGTATAAGGACAAGGAAGAATTTTTAGTAAATATTCCGCTTCTTTCACATGGTCTGCAGATCCCGTTAACGGATTTTAGTGAGGATTACAATAATTCAATTTTCAAAGATAAGATTACAATAGATCAGAATTCAGAAGGAAATAAGGCCATTGCCTGCGCATATGCCGCAATCGCGGCAAAGGGCCTCGTTGATGCCAATAAAGACGAGCTGATAAAGTGGATACTAAGCATAGAGTTTGATAAGACCGGCAAGGATAAAATAAAGGTCGGCGATAAGGATAAAAATGCCGGAGTATATACAGCCCAAATCAGCAAAGCTAAAATGGAGGAATTCCGGCGACTTGCGTCAGATTATTTTAATGCGACTGATTACAGTGACAGTATTAAGAATACGATAAATTCCAGACTGGAGAGCTTTGTGGATGATTATACCGTAGAGGTAAAAGTGAAGATGTACCAAATCCGTGAAATAGATATAATCTCATCTGATGGAACAAAGCGCGTTATACAGCTTGCCGGTAAGTCAAAGCCTTCATATGACATTATATATTATAAAGAAGGATATCAGGATGAGGCGCTGCGAAGAACTCATACAGACAGCGGCAGCGGCAGCGATAAGCTTTCAAAGAATGGGAACGATCTGTTTGCCATCAGCAAGGATGGCGGAAAGATCTCTGTAGTAACCAATTATAACGGTATAGATATTAATTTGAAAGCCGAAAATATCAGCACTCTGAACAATGCTGCAAAAATGGAGAATATATCTCTGACCCTTAATGATAATGTAACGGTATCGGGCGATATTGTAATGTCAAGGTCCATGGAAGACAGTCTGACCTTTGAGCGAGCGGAGTCATATATTAATCTGCTTCAGGCGGACGAGCGCGGTTGGCAGACCATAGTCGATATTGTGGTGAGCGGACTTCAGCTTATAAAATCAAGACTATAAATCCTATAGAAAAAGTATGAAATAATTTCAAAAAACGCTTGATTTTGATATAAAAGTATGATACAATGAGTAACGTATAAATGAAGTAAGCTGGGCAATCGCGTGCCGTAAGGCATGAGGAAAGTCCGGGCTCCATAGGGCAGGATGCCTGCTAACGGCAGGCGGAGGCGACTTTAGGGAAAGTGCAACAGAAAATAAACACCTGAGGATTTACTTGGGTAAGTGTGAAAATGTGAGGTAAGAGCTCACACCGCTTCATGGTAACATGCGGCGGGTGTAAACCCCATCCGGAGCAACTTTGGGAACGTTAAGGCTGCCCGCCGTGTTCCCTCAAAAGGCTTGAGACGTCCGGTGACGGACGTACCAGATAGATGATTGTCCACGACAGAACCCGGCTTACAGGCTTGCTTCATTATATTGAAACTTTAAAGCGGAATTAAATATTCCGCTTTTTTTATAAAGAGGTAGAAGATATGTATATAAGCGAAATTTTCAAATCGAAAAAACCTGTATTATCATTTGAGGTGTTTCCGCCGAAAAAAACAGAAAATCTTGAAAAGGTAAAGTCAACTGTCACTGAGATTTCAAAGATAAAGGTTGATTATATGAGTGTTACATACGGCGCGGGCGGCTCAACCTCAAAGCTTACACCGGAGCTTGCGGGATATATGCAAAATGAGTTGTCGGTAACTGCGCTTTCGCATCTTACCTGCGTTTCGCTTACAAGACCGCAGGTTAAGGAAATGCTTGAAACTCTTAAATCTCGTGGAATAGAAAACATCCTCGCGCTTCGCGGTGATATACCGGAGGGTGCAGAGTTCCCGCTGCCGGACGGCTACAGATACGCGTCTGAGCTGACTGAGGATATAAAGAAATTCGGCGGCTTTTGCGTCGGCGGCGCGTGCTATCCGGAATGTCATCCCGATAGCAGCAATATAGATGAGGATATAGACAATCTTAAGCGCAAGGTTGACGCGGGTGCGGATTTCCTTGTGACACAGATGTTTTTTGACAACAATGCGTTTTATGATTTTCGTGACAGATGCGTAAAAAAGGGTATAAATGTTCCTATAACAGCGGGGCTTATGCCGCTCACAAGCGCAAATCAGGTTGAAAGAATGTGCGTTCTGTCAGGCGGAGCATCAATGCCTTCGGCATTTACGAAAATCCTGTCAAGGAACATAAACAATCCCGAAGCATTAAGACAGGCGGGAATAGCATATGTCATAAACCAGATATTTGAGCTTGTTTCAAATGATATTGACGGAATCCATATTTATACTATGAATAACCCTGATACTGCAGCTAAGATTGTTGCCGCAGTTAACGGCTTATTCGATATTGGAGAGTAATATGAATATACGCGAACTTTTAGGAAAAGAAATACTGTTCTTTGACGGCGGCATGGGAACCATGCTGCAAAAGAACGGGATGAAGGGCGGAGAAATACCCGAGCTTTTAAATATTACGCGGCCGGAGCTGATAAAGAATATTCATGCCGAGTATCTTGCAGCAGGCGCGAATGTGCTCACCACTAACACGTTTGGTGCAAATCCGCTTAAATTTAATATACTTGACGCGCCCATAGATGCCGTGATTGCAGCGGCAATAGGAAACGCGCGCAAGGCGATAAACGAATGTAAGATAGATAAACCGCATTTTATTGCGTTCGATATGGGTCCTACCGGAAAGCTTATGGAGCCGATAGGCGATTTGTCGTTTGATAAGGCATACGACGCGTTTGCTAAAATTGCAAAAACAGCAGAAACCGCCGGAGCGGATCTTGTTATAATCGAAACGATGTCGGACACGCTTGAAGCGAAAGCGGCGGTACTTGCTGTTAAGGAAAACACAAATCTTCCTATATTCCTTACAATGACGTTTGATGAAACCTTTAAAACGCTTACCGGCGGAGATATTCATGTCATGTCGGCAATGTTTGAGAGTCTTGGCGTTGACTGTCTCGGTATCAACTGCGGTCTTGGTCCCGATCAGATAGGAAGCATGATTGAAGAGCTTTCACAAATAAGCTCAATACCCATAATGGCGCAGCCTAACGCGGGATTGCCGCAGATTGAAAACGGCGAAACGGTATACAAAGTAGATCCGGAGGAGTTTGCGGCAGAGAGCGAAAAAATGGCGCAGTGCGGCGCAAGCGTGCTCGGTGGATGCTGCGGAACGACACCGGCGCATATAAAGGCATTGTCGGAAAAATGCGGCGTCTATAAGCCGAAGGTTGAGGAGAAGAACCACACGGTTGTCGCTTCATATTCAAAGGCTGTATATCTCGATAACCGTCCTGTAATTATAGGCGAAAGAATCAATCCGACAGGCAAAAAGAAATTCAAGGAAGCCTTAAGAAACGGCGATATAGATTATATTTTAAACGAGGCATTCAAGCAGCGTGACGCGGGAGCGCATATTCTTGATGTAAATGTCGGACTGCCTGAAATTGACGAGTGCGACATGATGGAGAAGGCGGTAAAAGCAATTTCCGCCGCCGTAAATCTTCCGTTACAGATAGATTCATCCGATGCAGAAACAATGGAACGCGCTTTGCGTATTTATAACGGTAAGCCTATGGTCAATTCCGTAAACGGAAAAAAAGAGAGCATGGACGCAATTCTTCCGATTGTCGAGAAATACGGTGGCGTGCTTGTAGGTCTTTGTCTTGACGAGAACGGAATACCGCCGAGAGCTGAGGACAGGGTAAGAATAGCCGGAGAAATTGCGGACGAGGCGGCAAAATACGGGATAAAGAAGAAGGATCTCGTAATGGACGCGCTCACGCTTACAATTTCCGCACAGCAGAAGGAGTCAGCCGAAACGATAAAGGCGCTTCATATTATTAAAGAGGATCTGGGAATAAAAACGGTGCTCGGAGTGTCAAATATATCATTTGGTTTGCCGCGCCGTGAAATAGTAAACGGTACATTTTTCGCGCTTGCGTTATACAACGGACTTGACGCGTGTATCATAAATCCGTGCGCCGACGCTATGATGAACGCATACCGCGCATACCGCGCGCTTGCATGTATAGATGTTGACTGCGTTGATTATATTTCAGCCTATGCCGGGACGAAATCGGAAACAACCGTAATAAGAGCAGACAGCGCGGCGGCAGAGCCGGAGGAAAAGCACGAAAGACTGTTTGATATAATCGTGAAGGGACTGCGGGACCAATCCTATGACGAGACAAAAAAGCTCCTTGAAACAAAGGATTCAATGGAGATAATAAACGGAATACTCATTCCGGCGCTTGACGCGGTGGGAAAGCAATTTGAGGTCGGAAAGATGTTCCTTCCGCAGCTTATGATGAGCGCGGAAACGGTAAAGAACTCGTTCGACGCAGTTAAAGAGAAAATAGCGTCGGGCGGAACACAGCAGGAATCAAAGGGAAAGATTCTCGTTGCAACCGTAAAGGGCGATATTCATGATATAGGCAAGAACATCGTAAAGGTTCTGCTTGAAAATTACGGCTATGACGTATATGATCTCGGCAAGGACGTGCCGCCCGAGGATATAGTAAAATGCATGCAGGAGAATGATATTCATCTTTGCGGATTAAGCGCGCTCATGACGACAACCGTTCTCAGCATGGAGGAAACAATAAAGGCGATACGCGCGGCGGGACTTGACGCAAAGGTATGGGTAGGCGGCGCCGTGCTCACGCAGGAATATGCCGACATGATCGGCGCCGATAAATACTGCAAGGACGCGCTGTCCTCCGTAAACTACGCAAACGAATTTTTCGGAAACTGACAGCAATCAAAAACACCGGCAAGCCGGTGTTTTTGATTGCGTATTTTACTGCTGTATTATAGCCGCGCCGTCTATAGTTACGCTTGAGGCGGCACCGGATCTTGCCTGATTGAAAATCTCAATTTCAGTCAGAGTAGTAGTAGAGGAAGGACTTGTCATATTTCTCATGTCAAGACCTGTTCCGCTGCCGACAATGTTTCCGTTACCGTCATATATTGTTATATCAACAGAAGCGCCTGATCCTGTTCCGACATTGTGGAAATCATATACGAATTTATATGTTTCATTGATCTTCAGCGTAGAAGAAGGCGTCAGTGAAACAGCGTTGTTTGTTTTCCACGACACACGAGTTTCGTTCTCGTTTACAGTCATAAAGTACCATCCGCCGCCATAGGTGTTTCCATTTCTGAATCGGAAGAAGAAACCGTTGTCGTCTCGTCTGTTATTACTTCCGTTAGCGGGCATTGAGTTAATGGTCACGGTGTGTTCAAGTGTGAAATCACCGGAATAGTTGCCGATATTAATTCTTTTCGAATTGGTCGTTGATGTATCGGTTGACACATATTCGCTGTTAAGCTGCGGTATGCTTATGCCCTGAAGCTCCTCGATTTCCACATCAAACGTTACGGATTGTTCGCAATAGGTTACTGTAACCGTGCAGGTTCCGACTATGGAGGAATCAAAGCCCGTTACTTCGCAGTTATTAATATTAACTGTTTTGCTGAAACCATCGCTGTATGAAACCGATAATTCAAGTCCAGATAAATCAAGCTGCTGTCCTTGAGTATAGGTGGTTTTTGACGGAGGACTTATAAGCGTCAGTGTTTCAAGCGGTGATACGGTCACGGTAAACGTATCGGTCATCTCTCTGTAGGTTACGGTGATTGTCTGCTCACCTTCAATATCCTTATCATAACCGGATATTGTGCAGGCTGCCGCGGGTATGGTCTTTTCCGTGCCGTCAGCGTAATAAGCCTTTACAGCCAAGTCCGTTGTGTCAATCTCCTCGCCAAGAGTGAATCTTGTTATATCAGGAAGCTTTGTAATCTCAATGCCGGTAAGCTCGGAGGCAAAGATCTCATCGTCCATATAGAAGCCGACATGAGGCGGCTGATTGTAGCAGGTTTGTTCTGCTGCAACACCCATGCGGTATACAGGATCATGCATCAGTGTTTTGATTTTATAATTTGTGTAATCCGTCGTTGTAAACACTCTAAGAGCGTTTCCGTTGCTTGTCGGATACACAACCTCCTCGCGCCAGTCGCCGAACAAGTCAGCCTGAAGCGCTGGATTTGCTTTAGTTCCGTTAATCTGACTGCAGCCGTTCGCTGTAAAAACAGTCGACATATTTCTGCCGTTCCATGAAGTAATCGACGTTCCGTTCAAAAGCTCATCATATAAATCGCCGTCCCAGAAAATACGGAAATTATTTGAAAGAGAGAGGTTTGTACGGGTAAAATCCGTTCCGCCGTTTGATGTATAAGTACCCGCGCCGGTTATCTGATAATAACCGCCGGAACCTACATTCGCCATCATACCGCGTCCGGTATCACTTGAATCACCCGTGTGGAATAATTCCTCGCCGGTTGCCGCGTCATATACAGTCATACCGAAATCAAGAGTCTTTCCATGCGATGCGCCGTCGTGCTCGTGTACCGAGAAATATTCGAGTCCCGGATTTGTCGGATCGTAATCGCCTATGTGATGCGCGTCGCCGTGCTCGCGCCATGAGCACCATTTTGGCATAAGCTCATTATTATCATCTACTTCAAGACACAGCGCGCCGCTTATAATCTCATCTTTACCGTCATTATCAACATCTGCGGCTGCCATACTGTGATTACCCTGACCGGAATAATCCTCAAGCTCCGCGTGGTAGCCGGGTTGACCTCTTAATGTGTCAAACTGATAGTCTACGCTTAAACGTTCACCATCAAAGCTGACTCCGGCAATACCTGTTCTTCCTGAGCCGTAATCATAATATCCGCGCCAATAAACTGCATACGGCTTTTCTCCGTCAAGATATGCGACAGCGGCAAGGAAACGCTGAGAACGGTTTCCGCCGTCATTTTTTCCCCAACAAATCAGATTAACACGCTCTGTCGGATAGCTGATTGTGTCGATTGCCTTTCCGGTTTCGCCGTCAAATACCGTTAAAAATTCCTGACCGCTCGCAATTCGCCCATTGTTCGGCGCACGATAATCCGCGGACGCGTTTTCCTCGTCGGTAATAGAATTTATAGAGCTGTACGCACTTGCCTTTGATACATAATCGCCCGAGGCATCGGTTGAACCGAGTGATGTCTGTACCGTCATTTCCGCCTTGCCGTCGCCGTCAAAATCATATACGAGGAACTGCGCCGTGTGCGCGCTGGAAAATACGTTTCGTCCGAGGTTTATATCATTTTCCCAAAGGCGCGTACCGTCGAGCTTATATGCGTTAAATCGTACTGTGCCTGAATATGCCGCGTTTCCTACGTCACATTCGTTTGATGTGAATTTTACGATTATTTCATACTCGCCGTCACCGTCGACATCACCGACGGAACAGTCAGCAGGCGAGAATGAATATGTACGCGAGCTTCCCGAGGAATCAGTTATTGTTTCAGCCGCCGGCTTTACAAGCGGTATATCAAAGTAGTTGTTCGCTAAAGGCGTTACCACATTAGGTATAACTATATCCGGTGCGGGTTCTCGCGTGGGTCTTGGTGTTGGTTCTGCAGTCGGCGTTGCAGTAGGTTGTTCAGCCTCTGCTACAGGCTGCATGCCCTTCCATAAGAACACCCTGTCAGGCTCAAAGTCTACGTTAAAGCTGTTTAGTCCGCTTGACACGATCTCGTGAACCGCAACGCTCTCAAGAGCTCCGTTCTCACTGTACTTTGCAGCATATGCGGTTAATCCCGCCTCGGGCGCGTTCACGGTGACTGTTCTCCCGGTCTGCATTGGTTCCAACGCCATAGCTGTTATTTCTAAGGGGGATTCGCCTGTCTTTAAAACATAATATTCGCTTTTTGCCGTTCCGTCCGTGTCCAGATAGTTTGTCGTTCCCGATTCTGTCGCAATTTTCTCGCCGTCGCGGTATATGTCAAATGACACGTTTTCTGCATCGCTTCCGTATTTTGTATCCTCACTGTCGAAAAGTCTCCAGCTGAGATACACGCCTTGAGACGTATTCACCGCGACAAGACCTCTGTTGAGACTTTCCATTTCGCGTGTGTGCGCGTTATCTGCGATGTAGCCGTTAGCTAAATCATAAACATAATTATAGCTTATAGTTTCAGCCGCGCTTACAGTCAGTGCACCCATGATTGATGAGACCATCGCAACCGATAACGCGATTGATGTGATTTTATTCTTTCGCATTTTTATCTCCCTCCTGTCGTTTTAAAATTATCGTCATTATTTATTTGATTTGAAATATTGTTGATTAACTTGTCAAGAAGCATCATTAATTCTGTCTGCTCCGCATCGGAAAAGTCTTTAAACATAACCTTGTCTGTATGGTCAAAAATGGCCGTACCGCGAGTCAGCGTTTCAAGCCCCTTTTCGGTAAGATACAGCTTTTTCGCCCGCTGATTATCTTCATCGACTATACGTTTGATAAGTCCTTGCTTTTCGAGCTTTTGCGTAGACTGCGTCACAGCCGCCGCTGTCACTTTAAGTTTTTTTGATATATCGGCTTGCATACATCCCGGGAATGTGCGTATATGTTCCATAAGCGGAACATATTCCCACGCCATGCCAAGCTCGCCGACCAACGACTGCAAGTACGCTTTGCGAGTATCATGCAGCTCAAATAATTTTGCTACCGTTGATGTAAATTTTGTAGGCATTTTAATAA
This sequence comes from Oscillospiraceae bacterium, assembly GCA_022509005.1. Classification (GTDB taxonomy): domain Bacteria; phylum Bacillota; class Clostridia; order UBA1381; family UBA1381; genus Ornithomonoglobus. Next base: position 14,073 of record JAFLUC010000032.1, read on the forward strand.
CCATCCTTTCACTTCGTTCAAGGACAAATAGGAATGAAAATTTACAATTTTCAAATCATTAACCCCTTAATTGTTAAGTGCTTAATCTTAGTATATCCTATAATAAAATATAAATCAATTAATAAATCAGTAATGAGTGTTTAAAATTCAGTGATGCAGATTATTATACTTGAAATTATAATAATCTGTGGTATAATAATTGTATAAGATGTTTAATATTATATAGTAAACAAGAAAATGGTGAGGATAATGATAAGATTTATTGACAGAGAAAATGAGATGCGAACATTACGGAATGAATATGACCGAGACGGATCGTCGCTTGTTATATTGTATGGACGCAGACGAGTAGGAAAAACTACTTTGATTTCGGAGTTTATAAAAGATAAGCCGGCGTTATTTTTTCTTGCAAGTGAGGAATCCGAGGCTCAGAATCGTGCCGAATTTAAAAATAAGGCAGCGGAGTTTATTAATAGTGACTTGCTTCGTGATGCAGCGGTGTCAAACTGGGATATCATATTTAAAGCAATTATGGACACTCCATTTGACAAAAAGCCTGTTATAGTAATAGATGAGTTTCAGTATATAGGAAAATCTAATCCGGCATTCCCGTCTGTATTTCAGCGTATATGGGAGGAAATACTTAAAACTTGCTCTGTTATGGTAATTCTTTGCGGTTCATTGATTTCTATGATGGAATCTCAGACCTTAGCATACAATAGTCCGCTTTACGGGCGGCGTACAGCACAGATCCGATTAAAACAAATTCCGTTCCGGTATTATAAGAAGTTTTTTCCCGACAAAAGCGAAAACCAGCTGATTGAAATGTATTCTGTCACCGGAGGCGTGCCCAAATATATCGAATCATTCTCGGAATGTGATGATATTTATGGGGCTATAGAAAAAAGCGTATTAAATCCTATGGGATATTTATATGACGAGCCGCATTTTCTGCTGCAGCAAGAGGTGACAGAAATCGGCAGTTATTTCTCTGTGATAAAAGCTATTGCTGCGGGTAACAGTAAGCTGTCATCAATAGCGACAGTGCTTGAGATCAAGTCAACAAGCCTTACGAAATATTTAAAAACGCTGATTGATTTAGATATTCTCGAACGCGAAGTTCCGATAACGGAGGAAAATCCCGAGAAGAGCAAGAAGGGATTATACAGGATTAAGGACAATTATATAAGATTTTGGTTTGCGTTTATCTATCCGAATTTAAGTTTTATTGAAAGCGGTAACAGCCGAATTGTAATGGATAAAATACGCAAAGGTCTTATAAGCCGACAGACGGCTTTTGTGTACGAAGATGTATGCAGAGAAAAGATGTGGGAGTTAAACGCAGCGGGCGAGCTGCCGTTTCTGTTCTCGAAGATAGGACGTTACTGGAATGGCAGAACGGAAATAGATATTGCAGCGCTTGATCCCGATGGTGGAAACATTATACTTGGCGAGTGCAAATATTGGAGTGAACCTGTCGGAATAAATATATTGAACAATCTAGAGGAAAAAGCAAAGGAAGTAGATTGGCGTAAAGGCAGTCGAAAGGTATGGTATGTTTTGTTCGGCGCAAACGGATTTACACCCGAACTGGAAAAACTGGCGCAAACGCGCAATGATGTTTTTTTGCTAAGATAGGAATATTAAATGGAAAAACAAATCAAATGCAAAACGGCTCAATCCTAATTATGAGGATTGAGTCGTTTGTATCGAATCAGGCTATAGAATCGTCATGCCTTTTTGTCACATAGAATGCATGAACAGTCTTAGTTTATTGCTTTTTACAATTTACCGTTTTCAAAATTCACTATTATATCCTTTTTCAAATTGAAAGTACCGGTATCACCAACCGCAAGAAACACTGTTTGTTTTGGCATTAATTTTTGTCTGAATACGTCTGAAAGCTCCACAATAACAGTACCATTTTCTGCTTTTCCTATTACTCTGCCATACACTTTTTCAACAGGTGCAGAATCCTTTATTTTAGCCTTTAAAAATAGTATACCTCCGGAAACTGTGCAAATACTTCCTGTTGCAAATGCAAAGAAAGCAAACGCATTGAAAAATTCTATTCCCTCTGGGTTACCACCAATATTTCCGGAGCCCGTCATAACCATATGCCCATTTGAATCATAGCGGAAAGAAGTGACTGTAGTGCCTTTATTTTCATTTGACATATGCATACAAAAGAACCCCGACAGGAAAACTAATACTCCAATAACCATTACAACTATACCGGTCTTTTTTTTCTCTTTAATCATTGATAGTACCTCCTAAATGCTTTTGTATATAGATGTTATATCATAAATAATGCTATTATTCAATATTTAATTCTAATAATGTCTTAATAAAAATAAACTATTGGTATATAATTAATGCTAAAAGGTGGTATATCTATGAGAAATGAGTTTGATTACGCATCTTTAGGCAGACGAATTCGTAAAGCAAGAAAAGCATTTAACGCAAGAAAAATTAGCGGAAGCTTGTAATTTATCTACTGCACATATAGGTCATATAGAAAGAGGACCAAGAGCGTTATCTATAGAATCCTTGATAATAATATCGCAAGTTTTATATGTTAGTACATACTATCTTTTGCTTGATGTTTCTAATTATGCCGATAAAAAATATTAACTCTGTTGATAACACAAAAGAAGATAAAGTTACCACGCTATATTCCGTAATAAAAATATTGATAAGTTATAAATTTGTGTATAAAAAATGACTGTGATAAATTGGTTTTCACATCAATTTATCACAGTCATTTCAGTTTCCGCTATTATAATCAAAATCATAGTTCAGCTTTTCATCGGTGAGTATCGCATATTCCATATCATAATATGTGTCAAGTCCCGATGCATCTTTGTAGCTGTGCCATACGCCTTCGTGGTCTCTATAGCCCTTCGGGTTGAGCTGCATAATATCGCTTTCAGCCTGAAGCCCGTCAAGATATAGCTGAACACGACTCTTCGGCAACCCGGATCTTTCCATGAGCAGTCCGGAAAGGAAGCAAGGGCTTGTATGTATATCCTCTGTTTCTTCGCTGTCGTAGTTTGTCCATATCATAAACGGAATATGATAGCGGCGGCTCAGCTCATCCTGACTCAGATTGCCAAGCTCGCTTCCGTAAAGCTCCTCAAAGAAGCTCTTTTCAATATTCGGCTGATGGTCGCCGAACATCAGCACGATAGTCGGCTCATCGAAGCTTTCAAGCTCGCCAAGGAAATACTCAAGCGCGTCGTCGGTATTCTTAATCAGCGTAAGATACTGCTCCGCGAGCGGATAGTTGCCGTTCATGTTTTCGAGATGTATTTCCGATTCCAGACTTTTGCTTGCATATCCACCGTGATTCTGCATTGTTATGTTGAAGATGAAATCGCGTTCACCCTCTTTTCTGCCCTCGCGATTCAGATAATTAAGCACCGTTTCAAAATCGCATCGGTCGCTTGTGTAGCTTCTGATTTTTTCAATTTTATCTATGTATTCTTCCATGTTCTCGATACTTATAAATTTATCGAAGCCCATATAGTTGTATATCACTGTGCGATTCCAGCCGTTTGCATTATACGGGTGGAACGCGGTGGTTGTGTATCCGAGCGAGTTCATATGCGAAGCCATCGAATATGGGATGGGGTTAAATATCATCTGAACATATGGGATGGCGTTTGCTCTTAAAAGCCCGACATTCATGCCGGTCAGGAACTCAAATTCCGTGTTGCAGGTATTTCCGCCAAACGGTGAAACAAGAAGCTCACCCTTTAGAGTATTCTCCTTTAGCGTGCGGTAAAACGGCATATAGTCCTCGTTTGTTTCAAATTCCGATACAGTCTGCAGGTCAGCAAAGCTTTCGTTCATAATGACAATTACATTCGGCTTATCCGCAGGCAGGGCGGTATCCTCTGTGTAGCTGTCAAGAATGGCGTTCAGCTCATCGGGATTGAAGTTTTCATTTTTTTTAAGCCCCATCTTTTTCGCATTTGCATAAAAGGCGAATGCCGAACCGTACTTTTGATTTGAATAGTGCTGGTCAAATATCGAAATATAGTATTTATGCACATTAATTGACGAAATTGCCATGATACATGCAGCAAATATTGCCGCGCCCGCAGTGCGCGTCACTATGTGCCTGAATTTAAACTTAAGCTTTAGAGGAAACTTTGCGGCAATGAGAACCATTGCCGCAAACATTATAGTTACGCTTATAATCTGATACCGTAGGTTGAATTCATACTGCGCCGCAACGCTCATCGCGGTTTTTATGCTGTAAATATCGGTCGGCGTGAGAGAGTCGCCCCTCAATGTGTATATCACAAAACTTGAAAAGTTATAGATGAATGATACGGAGAGACCCGTAATAGCCGATATGCGAGTACTTCCGGATATGAGCAGCGCCAGTCCAGCGCATGTGACATAGAATGCCATATTCATATAAAACAGATACGGTTTAAGCGCATCTCCGTTTGAGAATGCAAGCGCGATTGCCATTGTTCCGAACAGTGAGCCGATAAAGACAAGTATGCTGAGAATTTTTGAAACGACCGGTCCGAAGTTGAATTTTAATGAACCGAAGACTCCTATTGCAAGGCATCCGCCCAGTGCCATCATATAATATCCGAGGCGGAAGTGCAGATCGTTGAAAGCAGTTTTAAAAAGCGCTGTCTTATAGACCGTAAACGAGCACAATATAACGGCGATAAGTATGGATAGTATTACTTTTACCTTTGAGTTTAATTTAATCATTGTTATACGCCGCCATGAATTGTTTTTCTATCTCGCTTATTCCTTCGGTACTCTGCATCGAATCCGTTCCGGATGCTGCTCCGCCCGCGTTTTGCTGGCGGAAATTTTCATGATCGCGTTCCGCATCGGGGATCGTAAGTATACCCTGCTCCGCCCAGCGTTTGAGGATCGTGTTTATATACGGGAACGACAGCTTGCCGATCGCCATTACGCAATATTCATAGGCAAGTCCAACCATATCCGCGCTCATCTTAAACTCATCGCGCCATGTTTCAAGATACAGCGTTTCTGTTTTGGAAAGATTACGATCGCTGATGCCGAAAAGCTTGCGGAGCGAAGCCGTAAACTCATCCCTCTTTGAAGCGCGTGTGATGTAAGCCTGCGCGTCCTCCATAGTGATTATATTATTCTCATGCCAGGTTATCGCAACCTTTTCGATGTATTTCATGCTGCGCTTATCCATGGACACGCAGTATTCCAGCAGCATTGATATAACCTCGGGCGAAAAGCCGAGCTGGTCATAGAACCAGTAAAGCGTTTCAATGTCGTTGTTCGCCAGCGTTTTTCCGAGCATCTCCTGTGCGATAGCGCATAAATCTGCGAGAGCGGGATTTCCGTCAACAATTGACGCAATATCTTCTATTGATTTTTTATCATTTTCCGGAGAAAGCTCCTCATCCGCCGATTTCTTTATAATAATATTTTCGCCTGTCCCGGAAAGTATGCCCTTTTTATTCCAGTATTTGATCGCGTTTATAACATCTGATTCAATAAGTCCAAGCCGCTTTGCAATCTCATCCGTACCCGCGTTTTTGCCTGTCTGAGCAAGCAGCATAATATATAAATATACCATAACATATGACGCGTTAGCGGTCGGCATAATATGTTCTATAAAGTCCTTCGGCACAGGCACAAAGTCCATATTGAATTTAAAGTTTGGCATCGTATATACCTCCTGTAGTGTAAATCTATTTTAACACAGAAGCACATACGTGTCAAGCTTGAAAAAATTACGCACAGAAGATCGTTCTGTGCGTAATTTTCTCAAATGCATTATCTGTCAATATATTTGAGTAGCTCCGTAAGCTGTACAAGTTCCCAGCGGTCGGCGGTATCGCTGCCGTATGTTCCCTCAAGCGACAATGATGAAACAGCTTGCTCTACTATGTCCGTGTAGCTCACGTCTATAACGCCGTTAAGCTTCAAGCCGAGCATTGCGGCAGCAACTGCGAATTTTGTGTCATTATCAGCTGCGGTGATTTTGTTTTTAACAGGGAATTCTTTAAGAATGCTTTCTGAGCCGCCCGGGTTCTTGTAGCGGATTTTTACGTCAAGCACCTCATCTGTTCCCTTGTATTCGTTGCTCTGATAGCGATAGGTGCTATCATCTCCATTAGAGGTGCCGTCGCCGTTTAAGACAAGCTCATAAATCGCTGTAACCGACGCGCCCGCGCCAAGCTCTCCGGCATCTACGGTGTCATTTGCAAAGTCCTCAGCGGCAAGCGCACGATTTTCGTAGCCGACAAGGCGATATTCGCTCACAACGGCCGGATTGAACTCAACCTGCAGCTTAACGTCCTCTGCAACCGTATAAAGAGTCTTGTCGAGCTTATCGGAGAACACACGCTTTGCCTCGCTTAAGCTGTCTATGTAATAATAGCTTCCGTTGCCGTAGTCTGCGAGCAGCTCCATGCGGTTATCCTTGTAGTTGCCCATGCCGAAGCCCATTGTGGTGAGATAAACTCCGGCCTTACGCATGTCCGTAACCAATGTCTTTAATTCTTCCGGCGATGAAGGTCCTACATTGAAATCGCCGTCAGAGCAAAGGATAATTCTGTTGTTGCCGCCGTCTATAATTTTATTTCCAATCGTCTCGTAGGCGAGAAGCAGTCCATCCGCTCCGTTTGTCGCGCCGTAGGCGTAAAGTGATTGTATAACCGACTTTATTTTATCCTTTTCCGTGCAGTTTGTAGGTTCAAGAGCAACTCTCGTTCCGCTTGCGTATGTTACTATTGAAACGGTATCGTTTTCTCCGAGGTTGTCAACGAGCATATTCATGGCTTGTTTGAGCATGGGAAGCTTGTTGTAGCTGTCCATTGAACCGGAAACATCGATGAGGAACACAAGATTTGACGGCTTATCATCCTCCGCCTCCGCGCCTGCCACTGTTATTCTTGCAAGCTTGTTTTCGCTCCACGGACAGTCGGTAAGCTGTGCCGTTACACCAAACGGTGCGTCCTCTGCCATTTTTGGAGTATCGTATTCAAAATAGTTTATAAGCTCCTCTGTACGAACCGAGCCGTTTTGCGGCATCTGTCCGAGGAAAACGAATCTGCGCATGTTTGAATATGACGCTGTATCTGTATCGATCGAGAATGTTGAAAGCGGTGAAAGCTTCGCGCTGCGGAAGCCGTTCGGATCATAGCTTTCGTATTCTTCACCGGAAAACATGTTATTTTTTCCGTATCCGAACGCGTATCCTCCGCCCATTTCCCAGGCAGGAGCAGCAGGTTCCATAGGCATTCCTGGTGAATCTGCGACGCCTCCGGAAGGTCTGACGCCACTGCCGCCACCGCTGCCTCCGGAAGGTCTGGATACAGTTGCGCCGCCACCGCCACCACCTCCGCTGCCTGACGTACTACTGCCGGTAGCTGCTTCGCTGTCGCTCTGCATGGGAACGCTGCCTGCTGCGACACTGGCACTGCCGCCTTTGCTGTTTGACGTGCCTGTGCTGCTGCTTGAAGATTCGATCTCAAGCTCGCTCGAAAACAAACCATATCCTACGATCCACTTTGAGGGGTCATTTTCATCTATCCATACACCTGACTGCTCAAAGCTGAGCAGTGAATCGTTGACTGATTTATATGCATTATACATAAGCTGCGCCGCGTCCTGACGCGTTATTGGCTCATCGGGTTTAAAATCTATGCCTGTGAGAATACTGCTGTCCATCGCGGTCGAAATATAGCCGAAGGGATAGCCTATGGATCGCTTCAGACCACATGCTTCAAGAACGATTTTTGCAGCTTGCGTATATGTCACATTATCCTCAGGACAGAAATGTTCGGAATCGACGCCGTCTATGAATCCTAATTTGAATGCTTTATCAATATAATCATACGCCCAATGGATTTTGGGAACATCTGAAAAAGCCGGGTCGGAGAGATTTCCATAATACTCTACCATGTAATCCATTTTTTCACTGTCTGCGGCGGTAATAAGCATTTTTACAAATTCCGCTCTTGTTATGGGATCGCTAAGATTCATATTTCCGGCATCATCACCGGTCATGACACTGTTTGAGGTCACAAAATCTATAGCGTCACTATATTCCTTTTCGGCTTCCGCCGCCGTTACGAACGGGGCGAAAGATGCAAGCATTGATAATGCAAGCGTTATTGCTGTTATTTTTCTTTTCATGATCCTTAATCCTTTCCTATTAATTTATGGAGCTTATAAGCTCCGCGATTTCCTCACTGCCAAGCCCTTCCGTTGTTATGATATATGCTATATCGTTGCTTTTAATATAGAAGAAGTACGTAAGATCAGTTCCAAACGCTGTCATCTCTATATCCTTGACAGTTTTTTTATCGATCTCCGGCGAACTTAAAACCGCGTCAACGAAGCTCGTATCCCGTGAGGTCAGTATGCTGACCTTGCGGCTTCCGCTGCCGTCAAATACAAATATACGATGATCATCCTTGAGCTTACCGCTGCTGTTTACCGTAAAATAGCCGTAGTCATCACCGATATATACCATATCGCTGCCAAGACTGATATTATTTAGAATATCATTGCCGATATACTCAAAATATTTCGCATTATCCCACTGCTCTGTATGGTATTCTTCCGTGATGTCGGGTTCTTCGCTTTGCTGCATGCTTTGGAGAATTATATCTGTCAGAACAGACTCCGCGCTCATTCTGAGCGTGACTGATCCGGTCCGGAACGGAAGAGTGAGGCTGCCCCTGGCGGCACGTTCATCATCTTCGCCGTCATGATCTGTTTCCGGTACGGTTTCCGGCACGGTATCTGATGATATTTCAGGAGGTGTTTCAGGCGCCGGATTTTTCGCGGCCGGAGCTTCCGAACTCTCCCTATGCTCGGTATATGGCTCCGGTGTTATACGCGGACGCGCGGGAGCTGCGGTATTTTTCGGCTCAGACGAGAAATTGTTTTTACGAGCTGTCTTTTTCGCGGGCGCTGCCGTTGCCGCAGTCTGCTCACTGTTATCTGTTTCGGTCTCGACTTTCGGTGCTTGCTCGGTTTGCTTTCTCTGCTCAGGCGGTTCGGTTTCACTGACGGTTACGGTTGAGATAACGCCGCTGTCATCATGCTTAAAGTCATAATCGTGCACTGCCGCAAATATCACTACAGCGGCTGCTGTTGTCGCTATTGCCGCGGCGATAGGACGAAATTTATTTCTTTTAGGCTTCTGCCGAAGAATTTTATCCTTTAGTTCTTTTCTGGCTTCAATGCCGTCGAACATCTCTTTATATTCCTTTATAAAATCTCTTTCATCCATGTCAGTTCACCTCCTCGTCGAGAATATTTCTAAGAAGCACCCTTCCTCTTGAAAGCTGCGATTTCACCGTTCCGACTCGCACCTTAATAATAGAAGCAATTTCTTCGATACTATAGCCTTCATAATAGTGAAGGTGGATAACCGTTCTGTATTTTTGGGGAAGCTTCATAAGAGAAGCATACAAGCCGTTATCGTCCGGGACGGATGCGGGAGTGTTTTCGTCAAGCTGGTCTGTATTGCGGAACCACGGCGATTTAAAAAGGTCTTTTGTACAGTTTATAGTCACACGCAGAAGCCATGCTTTGAGATGCTCCTCCGATTCGAATTTCTGCCGGTGTTCGAGCAGCTTTAAAAACACATCTTGTGTGACATCTTCCGCGTGTGCAGGGGATTTTGCGCGAGCTAAAGCAAGCCTATAGACAGTGTCTATATAGCGCTCTGCTATATCCTCATACGTATAACGGTACATCACAAATCCCCCTGTATGCATAAAACCGGTTTCATAGATAATACGAATGAGAACCGGAAAAGGTTGCGTTAAAAATAAAAAATTTTATCTGATAAAATTTTATCACATTATTATTCATCTATCAAGAAATTTCAACATAAAAAGTTGTGGTTTCTTTAACTATCGCTGCCTGAAAAAGAGTTGACTTTTTGATTTTTTCTGTGCTATAATGAAAATATAAGTGTTTAACATTAAGGAGGCAGTGTTACATATGAGAAGCTATATAAAAGGTGTTATGACAGGTTTTTTAATAGCGGGGGCAGTGTTTGCTGTACCGGTGTTTGCTGACAAGATCGACGCGGTATTTAACACTGTGAGCATAAGTATAGAGGGTGTTGAAAAATTAGGACAAGGCGAGGATTATGAGCTTTCAGACGGAACAACAACGCCGTCAAGCCTTATCTATAACGGAACGACATATCTGCCTATACGGAAGGTAAGCGAGCTTTTAGATAAGCGCGTATACTGGGACGGCGAAAGCCGTACTGTTGAAATAACAGGGCAACAAAAGGATATAGAAATAATTGCCGAAAAGCCGGATGCCGAGGGAAATATGCTTAAGTATTACACATTCACGGCAGACGATAGCCCTTATCTTTGCATAGAAAACACGGAAAGCAGCGATGAGCGCGTATATCCAATGACGGGCAAGGAGACACATGCCACTAGCGAAGCCGTTTATTTTATACAAACTGACGGTTACGAGCCGAAACTGAGAAAGATACTTTTCGACAACGGTGTTGAACCGGAGGATGGCGGCTCAGAGGATATAGGTTTTACGAGCGGAATCTCGTATGAATTTGACGGCCATTATCTTTTCTATGGTGGCACCGGTCCGGGTACGGGTGCAAGAGGTCTTATAGGTGTGTATGATATAGACAGCGGGTATGAGACGAGATTTGACAACGGACACTGGCGTTCTGTCTATGGTATAAAAATTATTGAAAGAACCGGAGATAAGACAATAATTGAATTTGCCGATTCAACCGGAACAGGCCCCACATTTATGGCTACTGTTGAGTATGACAAGAAGTCCGGAAAATTTGGAGAGAAAACTATACACTCGGTACGTCATGATGGATTCTATTTCTATGCTGACGGAGTCTCTGACGGCAGGATAGCGGCATGGCCGCCGGATGCCAGCGGAAAAGTGAAATATTCTGAAAACCCCGGACGGATTATTGGTCTTGAAGTTCTTGAAAGTGATGAAACAACGGTAACTCTTGGGTACAAATACATAAAGAACGGTTCGGAATACAGCGACAAGGTTGTTTTTGATAAGGAAACAAAAACATTCAGCAAATCGAGCGGAGCGGAATAAAGACACGTGAGCTTAAAATAATAATTTTATAGAAGATGAGGAGGAAAAGAAATGAAAGCAAAGAGATTTTTAGGACTGGTTTTATCGTTAGCGATGATTTTGCCGTCGGTGCCATCGGTACTTGCAGAGGATGAAATTAAACTCACCTATAACGGTGAAATAATCGAAATCGACACGCCGCCGGTGATTGTGGACGACAGAACGCTTGTTCCGGCAAGAGCTGTGTTTGAGACGATAGGAATGGAAGTTGATTGGAAAGAATCCGATAGAACTGTTTTTATCAGCAATGAAACAGTCAGCATACTGATAGCGATTGAAAGTGATGTTATGCTGAAAACGACCTTGGCAAGCGGAACAGCGGAGGATATCATTCTCGAAGTTCCCGCGCAGATAATTAATGACCGCACAATGATACCCGTGCGCGCGGTATCGGAAGCTATGGATATAATCGTTGACTGGGACGGTGAAACAAGAACTGTAATTCTCACGGCTCCGGAAGAACCGAAAGAAACGGAAGCTCCGGAAGAATCGACAGAGATACCTACAGCAATACCTGCCGGTACACCTCAACCGACACCGACCCCAAGACCGAGCAGCGGCGGCGGTGGAGGCGGCGGAGGTTCATCAAAACCGACGAGAACCCCTCAGCCGACAGAAGCGGTACAGACACCCGGTCCGGTTGTAGAAAACCCATCGTTTGCGCTTAAATTAAAGGAACAGATGCCGGAGGATGAGAACTACATGGTATCACCGTTTTCAATCAAGGTCGCGCTTGCGATGACAGCAAACGGCGGTACGGGAGCGGCGAAAGATGAAATCCTTGAAACACTTGGTATTGCCGATCTTGACGAGTTTAACGAGTATGTAAAGACATTTATTGAAGAAACAAACACCGCAAAGGAATCGAATGTAAAGACCGAAGAAGAGGAAAAGGAAAATAACAACTCACATCAAACTAAGGGAATAAGACTGCCGGAATTTGAGCTTGCGGATTCAATCTGGTTAAACAAGGACTATTACGGAGATTCTGCGCCCGATATAGCGTTCGCGCCTGATTTTGTGGATTTAGTTGCGGAATATTATAACGGCACAGCGGGTGTTGTCGGAGATGATGACGCGGTTGATACGATCAACGGTTGGATAAGCGAGAAAACGCGTGAAAAAATCACCGACGTTCTGGATGATCCCGATTTTCTTGCCGCGCTTGTGAATACGATTTATATGAAGGCTCAGTGGGAAAATCAGTTTAATGAAAAGTTAACGGCAAAGGATACATTTACCGACCGCGATGGTAATAAAACAGAAATTGATTTCATGAATCAAACCAAGCATTTTGATTATTACCGCGATGCAGACACGCAGATGGTGCGCCTTCCGTATAACGGTAATTTCAGCATGTATGTGGTTTTAGGCGACAGCGCGAATTTCGAAGCTGAACGGGA
>JAFLUC010000033.1 GCA_022509005.1 Oscillospiraceae bacterium
GCATAGCACCGTTTGCTGCGAGAAGCTGCGCTTCGTCAGCCTCAATCGAATCGCCGCCTAAATTGCTCATATCAAATTCAAGCTCTGTATCCCCGTCGCTTATGTACATAACGCCGTCATTGATATCCATTGTCTTAATATCTATATCGCACGCTTTTTTCAGCTTATAACATTTTACGCATTCTGTGAATACTATCACAAGACCGTTATCACAGCCGGCGTAAAGTCTGTCCTTGTATACGGCAAGCGAGTTTATTGTATATTTATCATCGCTGCCGTAAGGAACATCGGCTTCGTAGAAATAGTTCGTGTCAAGCTGTGTTCTTGCTCCGTCCTCCGCCTGAAGCCATACCTTTGTTTCGTCTGTCGCATCATTCTTGGTGAGTACCGCAGTTTTCCCGCCCCAGTCTATGAACTGTACCGGGCGGTCGATCGCCTCCTCCGCCGATTCGGCGGAGGAAAGGGATGTTTCATTCTTACCGTAGTATTCAACTATAATTGCATAAAGCTGCTTGTTGCTGCTTCCGCCGTATACATATACCGGAAGCGATGTGTCGGTGATTTCAAGGCTAACCGTTGCAACGCCGCCCGTACCCGGTGTTTCCGCATTTACGGTATTGCTCTGCCACATCTTCATGCTGCGCGCAGGCTCGCTGCCCAGGAATACAGCTGTTACCTTACACTCTGATTTCGGCGTGAAGTAAAGACTTCTGTTTGTGGTGCTGCCCGAACCTGCCTGCCATGCTCTTGTGAAGCTGTAGCTGTATGTCTTTTCGTTCACATCACTGTATGTATAGTCTGCCTTTGAATTAACAATAGTCCACTTGCCGTAGCCGGTCATACCGTTTACAGTAGTACCTATAGGCTCTTTATCCGCCGTTCCGGTAAGAACTGAATAATCCGGATCTGTACTGTTTAACGAATATACAACTATCTCGCTGTCTACCGGAGTGTTATATGTGTGGTCATATACCTCCGAAAGATTTCTCTCCGCGTCCTTAACTACGATTGTTACCGCGTCGCCGTCAGCAGCGCCCAGTTCGAGCACATACTCGCCTGTGCCTCTTACTGCTGCTGTGGTTTCCTTGCCGTTAACTATTGCCGAAAGCGTTACATCTGTTGCAAGAGTGCTTCCGCGATAACCCAATGTAACCTTGATCTTACCATCGGCCATGTTGAGCACCTTATTAATTGTATACGGTATCTCGTCATTGTTTTCAATATAGTTAAGTCTGAAATAGTCCAGATTTAATCCGTTTGTCTGGATATAGATATCCGCGCATCCGTATTCATCAAGCTTGCCGCTCTGCTGCGCATTATAAATAACCTCGTTATTCAGAGTAAGCTCTGCCTCAGACCATGTAGCCCATGCGCCCGTCGCGCTCACCGTGCTTGAAGCGATGAGGTTATCAGGCAATGTGTCCTTTGCAAGACTTACATTGATTGTGCCCGCGTTCTTGCTCGCGTATCTTGCGATTATGCTTTCAAGGTTGGAAAGCTTAACCGATTTATACTCAATCCATGCGTTGCCTGTGCTTCCCGCGTCATGACCGCCGCTTGTTCCGTTCTGCGAGTCATTTAAGTCTGCGCCGTTAGCTTCATCGGCATACTCAGCCTCTATCTGCATGTTTATCTGAACCATTATCGTTCCGCATACGAGGTTTTCAACATCTGCCGCCGTAATCTGAACAATACCGTTGCCGTATACCGTAAGTTCACCGGTCTTGCTGTCGATATCTGCGACCTTACGTACCGAGTTGTCAAACTTCTTAATCTGCCATACGAAATTCGAGCTGTCAACTACGCTGCCATCCGCATTTCTTACCTCCAGCTTAATTCCGCTGTGAGGATTGTTGTTTGTTACCGTACCAACCGCGCCGTTATACATCGGTATACCGCCCTCGCGGTAGTCAATCATTCCGTTTACTATGTAGTTCGGATTTACCGAGCCTATGGTATAGACATTTGTCAGGTTATCCATAGCAACCGAGTTGATATCGTTTATCGCCTTTGCCAAAGCGTTATTTAATTCATCCTTTGTTCCGGCGCTTTCAAGGATTGCAACAGCTTCATTGTATATCCTTTCAAGCTCTGCAAGATTAGCCGCTGAATATGCCGCCTTCGGGAGAGCGTCATATGCGCTCTTTAGCTGCGCCTTTGCCGCTTCAATCTCCGCGCTGCTCGGCTTAATCTGCAATTTGTTTACAACCGGGAAAGTAGTTGATTTCGTTTCGCCGTTCACCGTAACAGATGCGGTTATGGTAGTAACACCCTCAGTATTACCTGATGATACAATACCGTTTGCACTAACCGTCGCAATATTCGTATCAGCGCTTGTATATGTAACATTTGCCGAAGCAAGGTTCAATACGACCTCATCGCTCATAACAGCCGAAAGATTTGCTTTTACCGGCGCTAATGTGCCAAGACCTGAACCGTCCTCTTCAATAACTCCGCTTACGGTGATACCGCTCGGAATAGCCTTAACCGTCTTAATAGTTGAAGCTAATGTTCCTGTCACGTTAAACTTCTTTGAATTTGATGTGTCGTCAGCGTTTTTAGCCATATACGCTGTATATTCGCCCGTAGGAACGATATCCTTCTGCTCTGTTTCGCTGAAGAGATACATATCCCTTACGTTAAGCGTGATTGTTACAGTCTTTGTCTCACCCGGCACAAGCTCAACCTTTTCGAAGCCCTTTAACTGCTTCTGAGGAACAAGACCCTGACCTGCATTCGGATGTGCAACATAGAGCTGGACAACATCCTTACCTGCGACTGTGCCTGCGTTTTTAACGTCAACCGTGAATTTAACTGTTCCGTTTGCGTCAACGCTTGTGTTGTCGATTGTCATATTCGAATACTCGAAGTCTGTGTAGCTCAAACCATATCCGAACGGATAAATCGGTGACTGACTGTAATACTGATATGTATGACCCGGATTTGTTCCGTCAGCCTGTATATCGTAATTTGTGTAGTTACCCGAAATGCCGCCTATATTCTGTGGTGATCTGTTCGCAAGCTCCATCTTATTAACGTCGGCATTCTTGTACCATGTTGTTGAAAGTCTGCCTGACGGATTCACTTGACCGGTCAACACCTTACCAAGTGCCGTACCCTGAGTCTGACCGTTATATGATGTCCAGAGTATCGCCTTACACTTATCCATAAACGGCTCAACGTTTATCTGACCAACCGTTGACATTACAACTACTGTCTTATCAGGATATGCGTTTGTTATCTCCGTAACGTGCGACTGCGACGCCGGGAGATTGATGTCGCTTCTGTCATGCGACTCTGATGAATCTGCTGTGCCGAAACCGTCCTGCTTCGGAACTGTTCCCGCGTATGCGATGATAACGTCAGCTTCGTCAAGCTCCGTCTTATATGCTTCAACCGAGAACGGTGCAACCGCCGGAGAAGCCGAAATGTACATGTCTACTGTGCCGTTATAGCCGCCGTCCTCACCTGTATATTCGCCCTCGCATACAGCGTATGTGTTAAGATCCGCCGTTGCCTGTGACAATACTGACGCAACAGTAGGTCCGCCGTTGCCGTAAGCGATATTTAATGAGCCGCCCATTTGTGAGCCGGTTGCCATTTCAACTCTTACTGTTACAACATTCTGGAAATTAACATTCTTAATTACCGCCGAAGCCTTTGGCGTAACGTCTGTGAATATTCCGTTTGAAAGCGTCATTCCGCTAACGCTATCAGCCTTCGAGATATCAACAGCTCTTGTTTTTCCGTCCTTAAGAACAAGAGTTATACTCTTTACGTTAAACAGCTTTTCAGTATCTGAAACCGCGCCGAGATGATTAACCTCCGCGCCCGGAATCTGAGCTGTGATTTCCTCTTTCATGCCCTGTATAGGCGTCTTTGTCTTTGTGAGATTACTTGCTGAATAGTCGCCGAGCGCAAGCGTGTTTGCCATATTGCCCACAACGGCAACCTTGTATCCGTCATTTTCAGCCGCGCGTAATTCCGCCTTTGCAGCTCCGCCCGATGCAACAGCCTTTGCAAGCGGCTTAACCGAATCCAAGCTATCCCAGATATACGCTTTAACCGTTCCGTTTGCGGGTTTTGCTATATCAATATTCTGCTTTCCGCTTCCGTCCGCAGTAACGCTCTTAATCGCCGTCATTACTCCGCCTTCATTATATGCGGCAGCAATTAGCATGGCATTATCTGCAGAGCCTTCATTCTTTGTATATGTAACGCTTAACGTGCTGTCATTTTCAAACTCCGCCGATACAATCGTATACGGATATTCGTCTGACGGATCATCAGTAGCTACCGGAGCTGTCGGAGTTGGCGCATCGCCACCCAAAGGAAGAATACCGTCGTTCTTTAACAGAACCCATGATTCCTCAGCAACCGATTCCGCGATAGCCACATGCTCGTCTGATTCGAGCTTGCTTGAATCAACGTTTCTGTATGATACGTTCGCGTCAAACTCGCCTGTTTTAAATCTCTGTAAGAACAGCTCATATACGACTCTTTCAAGCTCCTGCTCCGAAAGATATCCGTTCTCGACAGCCATAACACCGAACGATGTTGACTTGTTGCCGCCGCTGAGGTTACACTCAACATTAAGACCGTTCTTATATATCTCAGCTATATACGCCTCATCCGGCAGATCTGTTCTGCCTAAGATGCCCTGCTTGAACTGGCTGCTTCTCAACAGATATTCACCCGCGCCGCAGTCACTTGTTATGTAACCGTCAAATCCCCAGTTTCTTCTCAGCAAGTCCTGGAGAAGATATGAGTTGCCCAGAGACGGAATGAAGTTATACACAAGCTCGCCGTTTCTGTAAATCGATGTTCCGTTGTATGACGACATCACAGAAGCCGGCATTTCTATTTCCGTGATGTTCTGGAAAACCTTTGTGTAATAGTTTCTGAAATTATACTCTGTCATGATCGAGCTGCCGCTGCTGCGGTTTGTCTCGTTATTGTTAGCCGCAAAGTGTTTCAATGTTGCGATAGTCTTTAAATACTTCTCATCGTCACCCTGCATGCCCTTTACAAACTCAGCCGCAAGCTGACCTGTGAGATACGGGTCCTCACCCATGGTCTCCTCGTTTCTTCCCCATCTCGGATCGCGTGCCATGTTGACAGTCGGGCTCCAGTATGACAGATTGTATCTGCTGTTCTTAATTCTCGCCTCTGTTGAAGTCGCATCGGCAAGCGCATAGAGAAGCTCTCTGTTCCATGTGTTTGACATTGAAAGCGCGGTCGGGAACGAGGTAGCCTTACCCTGTCTCGCAACGCCGTGAAGCGCTTCCTTCCAGTAATCGTATGCAGAAACGCCAAGTCTGTCTATCGCTGCCGCTTTATAGCCAAGCTGCGATACCTTTTCCTCAAGCGTCATTCTTGATACCAGATCAGCCGCGCGCTCCTCAAATGATAACGCTTCGTTCTGATACGGTAAAAGCCCGGAAGGGTCCTGTGTAACTACCGGTCCTGGAGTTGAAGGCGGGTTTGTCACCTGAGGTGATGAGCTGCTGTAAAGCTTTACATAAACATAATTTCCACAATATGTTTTCGCGCCTACTCCGCTTATGTTAAGCGTTAAATTGCCCTCGGCTTCGGTTGTTGCCAAAGCCGCCGTGTATGCCTGATACGAATCCCACGCTCCGGTATTAATACCTGTGATTGACGCAATCTCAGTATCGCCGACCTTAACGCTCACATTTGATGTGTTCTTTGTCGCCACAAACAAATCAAGCTTGTCATAGCCCGAACCCTTGAGATTTACAGACGGCATTGTTAAAACCGCCAAATCAGCATCGTTCGTTTTTAAATTATCCGGTCTCAAAACCCCGCCGTTAACGCTATCGGTTACTATAGAACCGCCGCCTTTTGTCGTTATGGAGTCCTGACCGAAATTAAGCGTTTTTGAGCCATCGGCATTATCCGTAACCGTGCCGTAGTCCTTATCGGCTGCCATAGCGCCGTGCATAGGCATGACAGCGCACGACATCGCCATTGAAAGCGATAAAACTGCCGCAAGATATTTTCTCAATTTCATAAAAAACCTCCTTATATTATATTATATACTTGAATTTTATCATGAAATAGTGTATAATAACAGTCAATTAGAGAATAAAAGTAGTCAAATATTGCTATATATGAGGAGTATAAAAATGGTTCCGTTCTATGAGCTTCAGCCGTCGGATATTTCGATCATACACAATACCCGCGAAATAAAATATCGCTCGCATATACATGATCAGATAGAAATGATATATGTGTTTGATATCGGTCAGCATATAGAGATTGACGGCAAAGATTATGAGATAAAAAAAGGACAGGCGGCGCTGATCTTCCCGAATGTTGTTCACACATATTACAGAAACGAGTTCCGAAACACAGATCAGATTTTTGTAATATGCGCGCCATCGCTTTTTAAAGGGATGTTTCCTGATTTTACGAATTTCCGTCCAAAATCGCCCGTTATAACTGATGTGGACGAAGCGGCAAGGCTTGCGTTTTATGAGATACTGTCCTGTACGGAATTTTCCGAGCAGCTTGCGTGGACTATGATTATCCTATCAAGGCTTATGAAAAAGATAACGCTTGAGCATAAAGGCTCCGCGCCTGTTGAAAATCTGACGAAGAAGATAATCACATATATCGGGCAGAATTTCAGAAACGACATAACACTTGATCTGCTTGCAAAGGAATTTTCCGTGAGCAAATATTATATTTCCCACACCTTTTCGGATAAAATCAAGATAAGTCTGCCTAATTATCTCGCGTTTATCCGCGCGGAATACGCCGCAAACCAGATGCGCAGCACAAATGATTCCATAACGAATATCTGCCTTGATTCCGGCTTTTCCTCTCAGAGCACCTTCAACCGCGCATTTAAGCGCATTTACTGCATGACGCCCCGCGAATATAAGAAAAATATCGGAGGATTGTATAAATATGAATAAAAAGTGCAAACGAAAAGAGTATGCGATAAATAAAATAACAGTTAAGAGCGCGTTCATAACATCACTGCCTGTTATGGCGGGCTACATAGTTCTTGGAGCAGGCTTTGGCGTACTACTCAGCGCGAAAGGCTATTCATTCTGGTGGGCGATTTTAATGTCCGTTACAATGTTTGCCGGTACCGGGCAATATATCGGTGTTAATATTCTTGCGAGCGGCGCATCCGTCATTTCCGCGGCGCTGATAACGCTGATGGTAAACGCGCGGCATATATTCTATGGTGTTTCTATGATTGAAAACTATCGCGGCATGGGATGGCGCAAATGGTATGCAGCATTTGGTCTTACGGATGAAACATATTCTCTTTTGTGCCTGAACCCGGAGCTGCCGGAAGGCGCGAACAGAAGTAACTTTAATTTTCTCGTAACATTGATGAATCACATCTATTGGATTTTTGGCGGATTCCTCGGCGCGATTATCGGAAGCGCTATTGCTTTCAATTCGGCTGGAATAGATTTTTCAATGACGGCTTTATTTGTAAGCATCTTCGTTGAACAGTGGGAAAAGACAAAGCTGCATTTACCGGCAATCTGGGGATTTGTCATTTCACTGATTTGTCTTATCATTTTCGGTGCGGACAGCTTTCTGATCCCTGCCATGATAGGAATATGCGCCGGACTGTTTATTATGCGCGGCAAGATAGAGAAAGGTTCAGACAAAGCTCGTACAGCAAAGGAGGATAAAAATGATTGATCCAAAACAATCTTTAATTTTAATTGCAGTTATGGCCGGCGTTACAATGCTTCTTCGTTTTCTGCCGTTTATTCTGTTCTCCAAAAAGACCCCAAAGCCTATTTTGTTTCTTGGCGAGGTTTTGCCGTATTCCATAATAGCGATGCTTCTGGTATATTGTCTTAAGGAAGCCGATTTTGCCGGAGCAAGTCACGGAATTCCCGAGATCGTATCTGTACTGCTTGTCGCGGTGCTTCATAAATGGAAGCATAATACGCTGCTTTCAATCCTCAGCGGAACGATTTGCTATATGCTGTTAGTACAGCTTGTGTTTGCGTAGAAATTACAGTTCAGATAAAAACAAGCGTTCGTGGGGATTTCACGAACGCTTTTATGTTGCTTAAATATGGACTCAGAACTCTACTTTTACCGCAACTGCATTGCCTGCGGCATATTGTTCTGCATCTGCTATCGCATTGTCCATGTTCGTTCCGGTAGACGGATTACCACTTCCGTTTGTTACAACATTTTCCTTCTCAAACATGGAGATATTCATAATCGGCTTTTCAAATTCCATTGCTTTCTGCCCCCTGTTTAATCAATTACCAACTGCTGAATTAACAGCTTCAACTACAACACTTTTGATTGCTTCTTGTAATCTCGGTACAGCAACATAAACAGTTATATTAGCGTTTGTTAAAACTGTACCGCCAAGAGTCTCACTTCCGATACCGGTTTTGTTATCAGTATCTGTAACAGTAACATTGACTGTATCATATGATAATTCTGTTGCATTAAGCGTAGCCATCCAGAGTGAAGCGCCTGTTACTGCATCCGCAAGAGAACTATCGTCATAGTCTTTTTGCCATTCTGCATCAGCCTTCGGAAGCTCAGAAACCGTCACCACGCATGACGCTTTTGCGTTTTCATAAGCAACTGTAATTGTTGCTGTGCCCGGTTTTACAGCGGTAACAATACCATTATCTACTGTTGCAACGCTTGTATCGCTCGATTCCCATACTGCTAAATCGATAGTATTTTCAGGATATACCGCTGCCGCAAGAGCAAGGGTGTCTCCTATACCTATAGCTGCCGCCGTTTTATTCAGACTAACGCTTTCGGCATACGGCAGCAGCGACTTATAAGCGTTAAGCCTTGCTCCCGTTTTGACCTTTCCGTTAAGTCCGTCTACAGCATCCGCGCCCAGCTCCAGTCTCTTGATTATTTCCGCCGGTGTTATATCGGGATACTTCGCTTTAATAACCGCCGCCGCGCTTGTCACCATCGGACATGCCATCGAGGTACCGCTGAGATATCCGTAGCCCGCTTCACCGTTCGCCATCATAATGGTGCTCATAATACCCGAGCCGGGCGCTGCTATGTCAACACTTATCACGCCGAAGTTTGACGCCTGTCCATTGCCAAAAACTGAAAGATTATCGTTTTCGTCAGTGGAGGCTACGCAAATCAGGTTGTCGAGGTCGTATGACGCGGGATAGATCGGTTTTTCATCATTGTTAGTACCGTCATTGCCCGCTCCCGCTACGAATAAGGAATTTGTACAGCCCTTTATTTTGTTACGTATAATCTCCGAATTTTCTGTAATTCTTGTTAAAACGTAGCTGTTGTTAACGATAGGAATGTCCATTATCTTAACATAGTTTATCGCTTCAATAATGTATTCACTCATTCCATATCCATATTGATCGTAAATTCTAAGCGGTACTATTCTGGCATTACGCGCAAGAGATGCTACACCGCGATCATTGTTCGTTGCCGCGCTCACTATTCCCGATACGTGCGTACCGTGACTTTGTCCGATATCCACATCAGTCGGGGCATTATTCCAGTCGCCGCAATTCCATCCGTGTATATCGTCTACATAGCCGTTCCCATCGTCGTCTACTCCATCGATTCCATTGATCTCGCCGGGATTTGTCCATATATTATCCGCCAGATCCGGATGAGTTATCATCGTTCCGGTATCAATTACTGCTACGGCTATGCCTGAACAGTCTATATTCATGTCCCACACTGCGGGTGCGTTTATTTTATCAAGTGCATATTGCTCATTTGATGTATAATATGTATCATTCGGCAGCTCTGCAAGTCTGAATATATAGTTCGGTTCAGCATATACTACATCAGGCATCTGTTTAAGCTTCTCAATCACTTCAAGAACATTTTCCTCTCCCGGCTCGTCCAGCGTAAGCTTAAGAGTCTGCTCCTGAGGAGATAAGGCAAATGTAGAGATTGTACCGGTATTACCATCAAGATTTTTAATCTCTGCAATACCAAGTCCATCAAATAGTGATGCTGAGGAAATTGTTCTGACAGCACTTCTCGGTCTTATAGTAACAAGAACCGAGGCATCGTCAAATTCGGCGATATCGCTTTGAGCGGTGTCGTTTTGAGCACTGACACAGAAGCTGCCGCTCATGCAAAAAATCAATGCGGATAAAAATAATGCTGCGTATTTTTTCATAAAAAACCTCCTTTGTTTTTGTTGTTTATTTTGATAAGCTTTTTCAGCTTAACCATTCTTTTTTCTGCTTGCGGCTTTGCCTCTCAGATCGGTTTTAAGAATTCTCTTTCTCATTCTGAGATGGTTCGGAGTTACCTCCAAAAGCTCGTCCTCTGCTATGAAGTCAAGACACTGTTCAAGCGACATCTCCTTTGGCGGCACAAGCTTTAACGCATCATCAGAGCCTGAGGCGCGCGTATTTGTCGCATGCTTTCTCTTACAGACGTTTATTGTTATATCCTCGTCTCTGCCGGTTTCGCCTACTATCATACCCTCATAGACCTCAACACCCGCGCCGATAAAGAGCGTTCCTCTCTCCTGCGCGTTATATAGTCCGTATGTGATACTTGTTCCATTTTCCCACGCGATGAGAGTACCGTGGTTTCTTGCGTCAAAGTCGCCTTTGTACGGCTCATAGCATTCAAGTATTGAGTTTACAATAGCCGTGCCCTTTGTCGCAGTCATTATCTCGCTTCTGAATCCAATGAGTCCGCGTGACGGGATCAAAAATTCAAGTCTTGTATAATTCTGAGCCGTAGGCGCCATATTCGTCATGCTGCCCATACGGTTTACGACCTGATCCATAACCGCGCCGGTATAGTCTGTGGGCACATCAACAGTGAGTCGCTCAATCGGCTCGCACTTAACGCCGTCTATCTTCTTATATATAACAACCGGGTTTGAAACCTGGAACTCATAGCCCTCGCGGCGCATATTCTCAATAAGAACCGAAAGATGCAGCTCGCCTCTGCCCGAAACCGTAAATGCCTCTGTTGTATCGGTATCCTCAACGCGGAGACTTACATTTGAATCAAGCTCCCTATACAGTCTGTCACGAAGATGACGTGATGTGACAAACTTGCCGTCCTTGCCGGCAAACGGGCTGTCGTTTACACTGAACGTCATTGAAAGAACAGGGTCGTCAATCTTTACGAACGGAAGCGGCTCAACCTTTTCCGGCGAGCAGATTGTTTCGCCTATATTGATATCAGAAATACCCGAAATCGCAACAACGTCTCCCGCGCCCACCTCGTCAGCTGTGGTCTTTGAAAGCCCCTCAAAGGTATAGAGCTTTGTAGCCTTAGCATGACCGGTCTTGCTCTCGCCATCCTTGCAGATTGCAAGCGGCATACCTGTGGTAATCTTGCCGCGCTGAATTTTGCCGACAGCAATTCTGCCGGTGTAATCGTCATAGTCAACGTTCGACACAAGCATCTGGAACGGGCCTTCATCCTCACATTCCGGACATGGGATTTCTCTTACGATAAGCTCAAAAAGCTCCTTCAAATCCGTTGACGGATTTTCCGGATCGTATTCAGCTGTTGCCCATCCGTCTCTGCCCGAAGCATAGATAACCGGAGTATCGAGCTGCTCCTCCGAAGCGCCGAGGTCGATGAAAAGCTCAAGCACCTCATCCACAACCTCATACGGTCTTGCGTTCGGACGGTCAACCTTGTTCACAACGATAATCGGACGGAGATCAAGAGCAAGCGCCTTTGACAAGACAAATCTTGTCTGCGGCATACAGCCCTCAAACGCGTCAACAAGAAGCAGCACGCCGTCTGCCATTTCAAGCCCGCGTTCAACCTCGCCGCCGAAATCGGCATGTCCCGGCGTATCGATAATATTTATTTTTGTGCCGTTATAATATAACGAAGTGTTTTTTGCAAGAATTGTTATTCCGCGCTCGCGTTCAAGATCGTTTGAGTCCATTACGCGCTCGTCAACGACCTCGTTTTCGCGAAATGTTCCGCTCTGCGCGAGCATTGCGTCAACCAATGTTGTCTTGCCGTGGTCAACGTGCGCTATTATTGCTATATTTCTTATGTCTTTTCTGTTTGTCATTATATACTTTTTCCCTTTCAGATTTATGCCTTAAAACATACCACTTAGTGTTGCAAGAACACCTATTACAACCGTTATTCCCATTATACCCGCGACAACCAAGCAGGTTATCTTGACCATTTTTTTACTCATCATGATTATCGTCTCCCTTACTTACTGATTACTCTGTTAATAACTGTTGCCGCCTGGGCTCTTGTGGTTGCATTCTTGGGATTGAACATATTATTATCGCTGCCCTCTATGAATCCGTTTGCAACCGCCATTTTAACAGACTGCTTTGCCCAGTCGCTTATTACGGCATCATCATTAAATGTATTTACATCGGATAGATCCGTTTCTTTATTTGTCAGTACGGTTCGCGTATACTGATAGCAGTACTGTGTAAGAACAGCCATTTCCTCACGTGAAATATTCAGATCGCCGTTAAATGCGCCCGAATATACAACCTTTGATTCGATTGTCTTGCCGTTTTCATCTACGGTATATTCGACGTTCTGCTTATAGCCCGCTATCATGGATTCCGGAATGAGTCCGCAGTCAAGCGCCTTTTGCAGATACGGAGCGTACCAATCAGAAGCTTTTACCTCAAGACATTCCCCAGCTCTGTACGGTGTGGGCTTTAATCCTGTTGCTTCCATTATCATTTTAAGATACTGCGCGCGAGTTACCTCGGCATCCGGCGCAAACGTTGAATCAGTGATACCGTCAACAATTCCCTTCTGTACAAGAGTATCTATTGCCGCTTCTGCCCAGTGTCCTTTTGTGTCCTCGAAATTTACGGCATATGCGCTGCCTGTTGTAAGCAGCATTGCCGCAAGCATTATTGTTATTATTTTTTTCATTTACCTATCTCCATTCATTTAAAATTCAACGGTAAACATCCATGAAACCCCATTCATATATTGTGCCACCTTTACAGCTTCGGCTCTCGTGAGTGTTCCTGTCGGTCTGAATGTACCGTCTTTATAGCCATCAATTATATAGTATGCGGCTGCCATTGCTACGGCTTCGTCATATTCCGGATCAATCATCTGCGCATCCGTAAAAGTGCTCGTTCCGTTAAGCTCTGCTTTTGACTTGTATTCTTCTTTCATTTCTGACAATATGATCAAGTCCATACAATTAACTGCAAGTGCTGCCATTTCCTCACGGGTTATAGCCCTGTTACCATCAAAAGGTTCTTTTCCGGAAACTATTCCTTTATCAAGCGCGCCCTGCAAATAGTAGCAATACCAATCATCTGCCGAAGCGTCCGAACATTCGCCATCGCGGTAGGCGTGAGGCACTACGCCTGTCGCGTCCATAACCATTTTAAGGAATTCAGCTCTTGTTACTGTGTTCTCGGGATTGAAGTGTCCTTTCCCGTCTCCCTGTATCATATCCACAGATGCAAGTTGCTTTATCATATCCTCTGCCCAGTGACCGGAAATATCGGTAAACTCCTCATCACCCTTTAAATACTCTGCAAGCTCCGGAACATTCTCCGGTATCGCTTTGGCAATCATTTTCGCGATTCTTTTCGCACCCTTAGCCTTCAGATGAGTATGGTCATCCGTACCGTCCGGATATGCCTTACTCTCAAGCGGCTCGCAGATAAAATACCCTGAAAGAACATCACCCTTGAGCATGATGTTCCACTCATCAGTCATAATTCTGTTGATGTCTATAAATTTAACGCCAAGCTCCGCTGCCAGCTCCCTCGTCGGGTCGGCATAGTCAGCGCGCGATTCCATAAAGCAGTTGTTTTCCTCATCCCACCATGCGGCTGCCGTTGCGGTCATGAGCACAGGTATTCCGCCGCGCTTTTCAACCTCGCCTATATACTTGTTTGTAATAAGCTCCTTATAGTCCTCAACGCTTATATAACGCTCGGGCTTATTCTCTGCGCCGTCGTTTATTCCGAACTGGATAAACACATAGTCGCCCGGATGCATCTCGGTGAGTATTCTGTCAAGTCTGCCGTCATTGTTATAGCTCTTTGAGCTTCTGCCGCCCATTGAACGGTTTTCTACAACAACATCGTCAGTGAAATAGTCACCGAATACCTGACCCCAGCCGGTCTGCGGGAATACATTCTTATAGTCGTATGTCTGCGCGGTTGAATCTCCGGCTATGTATATTGTAATCTTTTCGCCCGGCTCGGTACGATCGGGAAGCTGCTCAATGTCAATTTCCGTCACGTTCGGGTTTGTGCCGAGAACCTGAACCGATATTTTTCCGTCCTTCGGTACTACCGGCTGTTCGTTATCCTGAGTCTCGCCGGCTTCAAGCGTATATACTCTTACACGCTCGCCGCCGTTTATGTATATATTCGCATTCGTTTCTGTATCGCCGCCTGTTTTTACCGTTACGGTATAATCTCCGTCCGGCACATCCTGCTCAAAGGTTACGCCGTTTTCAGCGTCAACCGTGAAGCTTTCCGCTGTATATGTACCGCTGAACAGCTCAGCGTCTGCCGCGAATGCTGTCGGTATAGCAGGCATTACCGCCATCGTCAGGGCGACAGCTAAAATTTTTCTAATTCTCATTGTTTTTTCTCCTTTCTGAGTAATCTAAAGAAGTTCTTTATTAACTCTGAACACTCCTCGCCGAGGATTCCGCCCTCGGCAATGAGTGAATAGTTACATAGATTCATATCAAGCAGATTTATTCTTGAGCCCGCGCAGCCCGATTTTGAGTCTGCCGCGCCATAGTACACGCGCTCTATTCTTGAATTCAATATAGCACCGGCGCACATAGGGCACGGTTCAAGCGTTACATACAGCTCGCAGCCCGGCAAGCGCCAGCCGCCAAGCTTTTTACACGCCCTGTCAATCGCGATACATTCCGCATGGAGCAGAGCGTTCTTTTTCGTTTCCCGCTTGTTATAGCCGCGCGATATTATTTTGCCGTCACGCACTACTACTGCGCCAACCGGCATTTCACCGATTGCCGCCGCCTTTTTTGCCTGACGCAGCGCCTCGCGCATAAATACATTATGATCTGTAATCGCCATTTATCTTCACATAATTATATGTAAGGTCACAGCCCCATGCCTTTGCTTCGGCATCGCCGCTGTTAAGACTTACATCTATAAATATTTCCTCCTCAGCAAGGACAACCTTTGCAAAATCCTCCGAGAACGGCACGCCTGCGCCGTTACGGCATACAGGCAGCACGCCCGCATTTGAACGGAAATCAACATCAACCTTATTTATATCAAAATCCGCCTCTGCATAGCCTATCGCGCAAAGAACACGTCCCCAGTTGGCATCCTCGCCGAACATTGCGCACTTTAAAAGCGGTGAACGGATTACGCTCTTTGCCACGATTATAGCTGTATCCTGATCAGGAGCCGACGAAACAGCACACTCTAAAAGCTTTGTCGCGCCCTCGCCGTCCTTTGCGAGCATCTTTGTAAGCTCGCTCATTACAATATACAGCGCTTCTTTAAATATTTCATAATCCACGTTTTCCTCTGTTATTTCCTCATTGCCCGCAAGACCGTTTGACATGAGAAGAAGCGTATCGTTTGTTGACGTGTCTCCGTCCACACTGAGACAGTTATATGTCACCTTAACGGTTTCCGATAACGCCTTTCCTATAAGCTCCGTTGACACAGCCGCATCGGTTGTTATGAAGTTCAGGGTTGTTGCCATGTTCGGATGAATCATGCCGCTGCCCTTTGCCATTCCGCCGAGGCGGCACAGCTTTCCGCCAAGCTCAAACTCGACCGCATATTCTTTTTTAACGGTATCTGTGGTCATGATCGCGGTTGCTGCGCGCTCGTTTCCGTCATATGTAAGTCCTGCCGCAAGCTCGTCAATATGCTCCGCAATCGGTTCTATCGGAAGAATCTGACCGATAACTCCGGTTGAAGCTACGAGCACGTCATTTGCATCAAGTCCGAGCGCCTTCGCGGTAAGCCCGCACATTGCCTCCGCCTTTTCCACACCGTCCGCGTTACATGTGTTCGCATTCTTTGAGTTCATAATTACCGCGCGCGACTTCCCGCCGGCTGCGTCAAGATGCTGCTTTGTCACAAGTATCGGCGCGCCCTTTACCTTATTTGTTGTATATACTCCGGCAGTATTAGCCGGCACGTCTGAAACATAAAGACCTAAATCATTTTTATCCTTATTGCTGTTGAGTCCGCAGTTAAGACCGTTTGCCTTATATCCCTTAGCGGCGCAGACTCCGCCTTCTATAACCTTATACATTACATTCATCCTTTCGAGATAATTTCTCAACATATATTTTAATACAAACTGTTAACTTTGTCAACAAAACTATTGACTTTTTTCCTTAGATATAATAAAATTATTATACATTTTTTGATAATTATGTCCTGAGGAGGTACAATGATGAAGTACAGAGAGCTTGCGGGAGAACAGGTTTCTGTTCTCGGCTTCGGACTTATGCGGCTGCCGGTGTTCGACGGCGATCCGGGTAAGATAGACAAGGAAAAAACCGCTGAAATGATCCGGTATGCGATAGACAACGGTGTGAATTACTTCGATACGGCATATGTATACCACAATGACAAAAGCGAGGGCATGGCCGGAGAAATATTATCTGAATACAACCTCCGCGACAAGGTAAAGCTTGCGACAAAGCTTCCCACATGGCGCGTTAAGAGCGAGAGCGACGTTCTCGAAATGATCGAAGAACAGCTCCGCCGTTTCAAAACAGATTATATAGACTTCTATCTGTGCCATGCGCTCAGCAGAGATCGTTTCGACAATGTAATATTGAAATACAATGTACTGCCGCAGCTTGAAAAGGCAAAGGCAGAGGGCAAGATTAAGCATATCGGATTCTCGTTCCACGACGATTTAGATGCCTTTAAATATATTCTTGATTCCTATGACGGCTGGGAATTCTGCCAGATTCAGCTTAACTACATAAATACAGACTACCAGGCAGGTCTTGAAGGTCTCCGCTATGCGGCAGAAGAAAAGGGAATCGGCGTAATTGTAATGGAGCCGCTCTACGGCGGCAAGCTTGCAGACCCGTCAGCGCAAATTGTGCGCGAGCTGCCTGAAGGCAGAACGCCTGTTGAAAGCGCGTTTGACTTCCTTTGGAACATTCCGGCGGTAAAGACTGCACTTTCCGGCATGGGCACAATGCAGCAGATGCAGGAGAATATTATATACGCGTCCCGCGCCGAGGTTGGTATGATGAGCGATGCGGATCTTGAGTGCATGAAAAAGGCAAAGCACGTATTTGATACAATGGCGCTTGTGCCGTGCACAAAATGCAACTACTGTATGCCATGTCCGTTCGGGGTTGATATTCCGGCAATATATGAAGCATATAACAAGCTTCCTGTTGCAGGCAAGGATAAGGCAAAGGAGCTTTATGCCGCAATCAACGGCAAGGGCGATAAGTGCGTAAGCTGCGGCGCGTGCCAGAACGTATGCCCGCAGAGCATTATGACACCCGCGCTTATGAAGAAGATTGATGAACAATTAGGATAAATAATTCTATAGCAATCTGCAAACGGATAGAGATATTTCATTTCTATCCGTTTTTTCTTTGCTGTCGTTTCTGCATTTTTGACCAGTTGATAAAACCGTATATATCATTTACCAGGAACATGATAAAGCAAATGATTACCGACAGATAGGAAAAATCAGATAAAGCCGCTAAAATCCATAAAATAATCAGAACAATGTCGTTGGCGGCATAGGCAAGCGCATAGTAAGCGCTGCGTCTCCATGTCAGGTAAACAGCAATAAAGCTTGTTGTTACGGACAGTGTGCTTGGTATAAGGTTTGCCGTATGAAACGCTTTAAGAATAAAATAAAAAATCACGGTCACAATGCCGGTGAGCGCGAGCATAAAAACATATTCGCCGATTTTTAAGCTGTTGACCTCAACCTCTGCTCTGTTTCCGTTATATGGATTGCGAAGCCATGATATCAGAGCTGCAACAGCCATCGGAGCAGTCATTCCGAGATACGTTATCATCTCTCCGTAGTATGCGAATGTAAATGATATGATACCGTAAAAAACGCTGAATATAACTATCAATATCTGCCCGATCGGATTGCCTTTTGCGTTGAATATCAACGCTGTCGCGCCTATAACAGACGCGATAAGCGTTAAATAATTTTCCCGGTCAAATATCAAAAAAGACGCAATAATCAGCAATACGGAAGAACTCCATAAAATAATTTCTCCCTTTGAAAAATATCGCAGCAAAGCTTTGGATTTCTCCATAAGAATCTTCTCCTAAAAATAAGCTTTATTTATATAATGCTGAATTTTTCCGCCATTTGCCGCTCAGATAATAGCTCCATGAAATCATAAATGCCATACCGAATCCGAACAATCCGTTCCACCAGATAATCGTATATCCGAACAGCGGGCTGTTCCTGAATAGATATGTAACCACAGCGCGTGTTGAAAGCGCTGCTGTCGCGGCAATCGTTGCGGCAATGCCGTGGTTTGTTCCCTGGAACACGCCGAACAGCGGTATATAAAGGGATAATACTATGTTAATCATCGCGACTGTTTTTATATGCGCGGAGCAGTATTCCGCCGCCTGAGCGCTAAGCCCGAATAAACCGATTATTTTTACGGCTAAAATCCATACAATTGCCGAAATACACAAAGTGAACAGGAGTGACATGAAAACCGTCTGTGCCGTTCCCTTTTTCACTCTGTCCAATTTCCCTGCGCCAACGTTCTGCCCGGTGTATGTTGCGAGCGTGGTCTGAAAAGCGTTACACGGCAGACCAATATACATTTCTATTCTCTGCCCTACGGTAAATGACGCTGTCATAGCCTGTCCGAATTCGTTTACCGCTCTCTGGATAAAAGTAAATCCGACAGATACAAAAAGCATTTGCAGCGCGATAGGAAATCCGGTCAGTATCGTTCTTTTCGCGAGTTTTGTACTCCATGTAAATTCATTCAGTCTGAATCTGAATACGGGATATTTGCGTATCATGTAAATATATGCCGAAACAAACGATGCCGCCTGAGCAATATTCGTCGCCCATGCCGCTCCCGCAACGCCCCAATGGAAGCCCGCGACAAAGAGCAGGTCGAGAATGATATTCAATACAGACGCTATCAGCAGAAAATACAGCGTTGCCGCGCTGTCGCCAACCGCTCTTAATATAGACGAAAATATGTTATATCCAAACTGGAACACCAATCCTAACGCGTATATTCTGAAATACTGCAATGTAAGCTCCAAAAATTCCTCCGGCACAGAAATCAGATTTGTATATGCCGGACGCGATACAAGGATTGATACTATGGTTGCCAATACGCCCATACCCAGCATAAGCAAAATACCGGTTGACGCGTTCGCGCGCACCTGTTTCTCATTTTCCGCGCCGTAATGCTGAGCCACGACAACTCCGTTACCTGCAGAAAAACCTACCGCAAGCGACATAAACATGAACGTGAAGCTTGCTGTTGTACCAACTGCCGAAAGCGCCGCCTCACCGGAGAAGTTGCCGACGATGATTGTATCTACCGTATTATATAGCTGTTGGAGCAGCAGACCTGCAAGCACGGGAAGTGCAAATTTCAAAATATGCTTCCACGGCGTTCCCGTCGTCATTGAATTTCCAATCATTTTATAAATCTACTCCTAACATATTTCATACTCTCCGTGAACTCCTCCTCGGAATGAAGATGTTCGATCATAACAGGCATATCCGGGTCAAGCTCATTAATTTTTGAC
The DNA here is from genome assembly GCA_022509005.1 of Oscillospiraceae bacterium. Classification (GTDB taxonomy): domain Bacteria; phylum Bacillota; class Clostridia; order UBA1381; family UBA1381; genus Ornithomonoglobus. The sequence goes on from JAFLUC010000033.1 coordinate 19,728, forward strand.
ACATAATAATCCATATCAAATCCGCCCTGACCGCACATTACCTCCTGAGCCTTGAATGTCAGACCCTTTTCAAGCCGCACATCCTTCAAGTGACAGCTTTTTATATATTTTCCGAGCTTATCAAAAGCTTCATCCATAAATTCACACTGACAGAGAATACGTCTTGGCGTACACATCCAGTTTGTCATATCCATATGCACCGCAAACCTATCTCTTGCCACATCGCGCATAAGCTTCACATACTCGTCCGGGCTTGTCGGCACAATCCACGGCATAGGCTCTATTGTATAAAACGTATTTTTCGGCTTTGCAGCGTCAATGATATCACGAATTGATTTTACTGTCTTTTCATAAAACGCCTCGCTGAAATTTTCCGCGTATGCGCCGTCCCATATCTCTCCCGCCGCGCCGGAAATATTCACGCAGCACTTCGCATTCACATAATCCGCAAGCTTTAACTGTTCAACGCAGCGTTCAAATCCTCTTTCACTTTCCGCTTTATCCGGTGACAACGGATTGCACCATGATCCGACCTCCGCGATTACCAGATTATACGCCTCGGCTGCCTTTACGTATTCATCGATTAACGTCACATCCGCATGATAGTCCGTTGGGAACACCACACTTGTGCAGCCCAAAGCTGTCATTTTCTCCGCCCAATCCTCCGGTGACGTATGCTCCCACCGTGCCGATATTCCAAGCTTCATAATTATTTCACCCTTCGTTTTTATATATCATTTGTATATTATACCGCATGAGTAATAAATTGTCAAATCTCAGACTTCAAAAAATTAAAACCTATGTATGATAGACGTTCTTAAGTAAAATGAAGGAGCATAATCACCTATAAATCGGTGATTATGCTCCTCCTGTTTCATCATCTTCTGCATAAACAACGCCTTCAATCATATTCGTCACTACCTCGTTAAGCTGCACAGCATTTTTTGAGGTGATAACCGACTGTCCTAATTCCTGTTCAAGTTCCTTTCTTGCATTACCGGCAATTCTACCACCACGCTTTGCCACACTTCGATTTTCCTCAAAGGTTTCAGGCTGGGACTGCTTAGATATATCTTTAGTTGCCGTTTCTGCAAGCATATTCAGAATGATTTCGGTTGTACTCATATTATCACGTAAATTCTCTTTTTTCAGATAGGTTTCAAGCGCGCGGTTTATTGTAATCTCCGGATCAATAGTTTCCTCTATCCGCTCACGTCCGACCTGTGCGAGCCATATCTTAAAAGGCTCTGCCTTCGGTGACGGGATTGACTGAATAATACGAAGTAATTGCTCTGTATCTGCCACATCTGTTTTATAATATTTACCGTCGGATGATTTCATTTTCAGTTGTACGATTTTTTCGTACAACTCACTACCTTCGAATTTCAGCTTGCGCTTTAAATCACTCCAATACCTGCGCGGATTTTCCGAATTGGTTAAAACAGCTACAACATCAACTACGGAAAAATACCATTCTTCATTTTCCTCGTCCCACGCTGTTCGGATTGTCCTGTCCTCAAATAACTGAATAGAATTATCTTTATCCATATGTATTGCTCTTCGATTTGAAACTTTATATATAGCATATACAAAGTTTATACCTGTAATATTCACCTTGTCGAAGGTTGTCAGATATTGCTTGCACAACTTTCTCCGCATACCGATTAAAGCAGACAAGAGGTTTTCGCTCCTGTCTGCTTTTTACATATTAGAATCTGAAATCCCTGCGGTTTGAATTTCTGATATCTGCTATATTCTGCTCTGCAATACCGCGAACCTTATCCTTCGGGATGCGCTTTAATTCTTCTTCTATCATTTTATAGCCTACTGCCTTTGTTTCGGGTGAGGCATAATCCTCTAAATATTCCGAAAGCGTCATAAGCGCGTTCGGGTGGCAGCAGTTTAAAATTTGTCCGCTTTTGCATAGCGACATAAATCTGTCTCCGGTTCTGCCCTCGCGATAGCAGGCGGTGCAGAATGACGGAATATGTCCGTTTTCCATGAGCCACTTAACCACTTCATCAAGAGAACGCTGGTCTGACACATCAAACTGCTCTGTATCGTGCGGACGCTCTTCTGTGGTATATCCGCCAACCGAGGTGCGGCTGCCGCCGCTGACCTGGGAAATGCCGAGCCGCAAAAGCTTTGAGCGTACCGCTTCGGATTCGCGTGTGGAAATAATCATACCGGTGTACGGCACTGCAAGACGGATGCATGCCGTGATTTTGGCAAAGGTTTCGTCGTCAATTCCGTTATCAAATTCGTCCGGGTCAATATCGTCTGCGTGCTTAACTCGCGGCACGCTTATTGTGTGCGGTCCTACGCCGTGCACAGCCTCTAAATGCTCCGCGTGCATTATGAGTCCCGCAAATTCATACTTATACATTTCAAGCCCGAAAAGAACGCCGAGCCCTACATCATCAATGCCGCCTTCCATAGCTCTGTCCATAGCCTCGGTGTGATAATCATAATCATGCTTGGGGCCTGTAGGATGCAGCTTTAAATAGCTCTCCTTGTGATATGTTTCCTGGAACAGAATATATGTTCCTATACCCGCGTCCTTAAGCTTTTTGTAATTTTCAACTGTTGTGGCTGCAATATTTACGTTCACGCGGCGGATATCTCCGTTTTTGTGGTGCACGCTGTAAATAGTCTTTATACAGTCTAAAATATATTCAATCGGGTTGTTTACCGGATCTTCGCCCGCCTCGATTGCAAGACGTTTATGCCCCATATCCTGCAGTGCGATAACCTCCGCTTTTACCTCCTCCTGCGTGAGCTTTTTGCGCGGTATGGTTTTGTTTTTCAGATGATAAGGGCAGTAAAGACAGCCGTTAACGCAGTAGTTTGAAAGATACAGCGGCGCGAATATAACGATCCTGTTGCCGTAAAACGCAAGCTTGATCTCCTCTGCAACCTCGTATATTTTCTCTATCTTCTCAGGAATTTCGCACGCTAAAAGCACCGACGCTTCACGGTGTGTGAGCCCTGAGGCAACGCATCCGGTTTCAGTTTTTTTCGGACGCGCTTTTTCGATTATCGCGTCTATAAGCTCCTCGTTATTCTTGTTCGCCTCCGCGTATTCAAGTGTTGCGCGGATTTCCTCGTCATTTATAAATTCCTCTGCCTTAAGTGACTTGGGATTATACATTATCTCTCGCTTCCTTCTTTATATCTCCACGGTCTATGACTATTTCATAACCGATTGATTTCATTCTGTTATCTAAACAGCTTCTGCACTGCGCCGATTCCTCGCCGGTGCATATTTTGTTATCGTAAAGCTCGTATTTCTTGCGCACGGCAACCGGTGACAGATTAGGCATAACCACGTTTGCGCCTGCCTTTATGCCAAGCTCGCGACCGAGTGGATGAATTGTGCCGAGCGCTGTTGTTGCCGGCAGTAAAACAGGCGGATGTATCAGCCGGATTATCGAAAGCAGATAACAGGTAAGCTCTACAGTTCCCTGCGCTTCGGCGGCAAACGGCGTGTCCTTATGCGGAACAAACGGACCTATGCCGCACATATCGGGCTTGAACTCTTCTATGAATTTTAAATCATGCGCCAGCTCTGCGCTTGTCTGATACGGCGAACCTACCATGAATCCGCATCCGACCTGATAGCCGATTTCACGGAGATTTTTAAGACACTCCATCCGGTTATCAAATGACATTTCCGCAGGATGCAGCTTGCCGTAATGCGCCTTGTCTGCGGTTTCGTGCCTCAATAGATATCTATCCGCGCCGGCATCATACATTCGTTTATAGCTCTCATAGCTGCGTTCGCCAAGCGACAGCGTAACAGCGCAGTCGGGATATTTTTTCTTTATTTCCCTGACAATACCGCATATAACATCATCGGAAAAATATCCGTCCTCTCCGCCCTGCAAAACGAAGGTGCGAAAACCCAGTGAATATCCCTCGTCTACGCAGTCTGAAATTTCCTGCGGTGTGAGTCTGTACCGGTCACAGTTAGTATTGCTCCGTCTTATGCCGCAATAAACGCAGTCGTTTTTACATATATTGCTTATCTCTATCAGTCCGCGCGTGAACACGGCATTTCCGTAAATTTCACGTCTGACCTTTACTGCGCGAGCCGCAAGCTCCTCTGCCGCGGCATCTGTGCGATTGTCGATAAGATACTTATACTCGTCAAGGGAAAGTCCGTGATTTTTTTCAAGCTTCTCTATTAATGATAACAATTTCTTTCCCCCTTTTTTTTAGATAAATTCAGCAAAGAATGAGTGGAGCCTGACACCCCACTCATTCTTATGGTTTGTATATTAGTTAATGGTTCTCTTCACATACGATGTGTGAAGTATATGATGCGCCTTTTCGCTGCCGTATTCACCGAGGTATTCGTCATATACCTTCTTGATTGACGGATTTTCGTGTGATTTTCTCAGCGTCTTTGCCGCGTCATTATCATAAAGCGCCTTAGCACGGATTGCGCGGACATCCTCGAAGTTACGCACATCTGCATGAACCTGCGGCTGACCGCCGCCGTTTACGCAGCCGCCCGGGCAGCACATTATCTCTACAAAATGATAGTCTGCTTCGCCTGCGCGGATTTTATCCATTATAATCTTAGCGTTTGAAAGACCGGAAGCAACTGCTACCTTTACATCCATTCCCGCTACGTTATATGCAGCCTCTTTAAGTCCATCTGTTCCGCGAACCTCGTGGAATTCTACCTGCTCCAAGGTCTCGCCTGTGAGCGTTTCAACTGCTGTTCTTAAAGCCGCCTCCATAACGCCGCCTGTCGCTCCGAAGATTACGCCGGCACCTGTTGACTCGCCGAGCGGATCGTCAAAGCCCTCGTCGGGGAGGCTTCTGAAATCTATGCCAACCTTGCGGATAAGCCGTGCAAGCTCTCTTGTGGTGATTGAAATATCAACATCAGGAACACCTGCCGCGTCCTGATCGGGTCTGCCGATCTCGAACTTTTTAGCGGTACACGGCATTACGCTTACGCATACTATATCCTTCGGGTCAATGCCCATCTTTTCAGCGTAATATGTCTTTGTTATAGCACCGAACATCTGCTGCGGTGATTTACAGCTCGAAAGATGCGCAAGCTGATCGGGATAATAGTGCTCGCAATACTTAACCCAGCCCGGTGAACATGAGGTGATCATCGGGAGAACGCCTCCGTTTTTAACTCTCTCAATAAGCTCATGCGCCTCCTCAACAATTGTGAGGTCCGCGCTGAAATCTGTATCAAATACCTTGTCAAAGCCTATTCTTCTCAGTGCTGCCGCCATCTTGCCTTCTACGTCTGTGCCCATCGGGTAACCGAATTCCTCGCCCAATGCCGCGCGAACCGAAGGAGCCGGCTGTACAACAACGTGCTTTTCAGGATCAGCGATAGCGTCTAATACATCATCTATATATTCCTTCTCATACAATGCGCCCGTAGGACACGCGGAGATACACTGACCGCATGATACGCAGCTTGTCTCGCCAAGTCCCATACCGAACGGTGAGCCTATAGATGTTTCAAAGCCGCGGTTGTTAGGACCGATAACACCAACGGTCTGCACCTTTTCGCAGACAGCCGCGCAGCGGCGGCAAAGTATACACTTGCTGTTATCGCGAACCATATGAGTTGCGCTGGTATCTAAATCGTATGTATGTGATGCTCCTTCAAAATAGTTTTCATCCTCAACGCCCAGCTCATGGCAAAGCTCCTGAAGCTCGCACTGACCGCTTCTCACGCATGAAAGACACTTCTTGTCATGGTCTGAGAGTAAAAGCTGTAATGTTCTCTTTCTTGATTTTATAAGCTTCGGTGTGTTGGTAAGTACCTCCATGCCCTCGCTTATCGGGTGCACGCAGGCGGCAACAAGGTTTCTTGCGCCCTTAACCTCAACCACACACATACGGCATGCGCCGATTTCATTAATTTCTTTTAAAAAGCAAAGTGTCGGAATTTTAATTCCCGCTAAACGCGCCGCTTCAAGGACTGTTGAACCTTCTGGAGCGCTGACATCTAATCCGTTTATCTTTAAATTAATGTTTCCCATAATATTAGCCCTCCTTATTAGTTCTTGTATATAGCATTAAACTTACACTTATCCATACAAGCGCCGCACTTGATACACTTGGATTGATCAATCACATGCGGATTCTTCACGCTGCCGGAAATAGCGTTAACCGGACAGTTTCTCGCGCAGAGCGTACAGCCCTTACACTTGTCCTCGTCAACTCTATACTGTAAGAGATCCTTACATACGCCTGCCGGACACTTCTTGTCAACTATATGAGCAATATACTCATCTCTGAAATACTGCAATGTTGAGATTACCGGGTTTGGCGCTGTCTGACCGAGCGCGCAGAGTGAGTTTGAATGGAGATGCTCGCAAAGCTCTTCAAGCTTATCAAGATCATCCATAGTTGCCTGACCCTTTGTAATCTTTGTAAGTATTTCAAGCATACGTCTTGTACCGATACGGCACGGCGTACACTTACCGCAGGACTCGTCAAC
>JAFLUC010000034.1 GCA_022509005.1 Oscillospiraceae bacterium
CAAATACCGTTACATTGTGCCCCATCTGATTAAGCATATCTGCGCACGCAAGTCCTGACGGACCTGAACCTACGACCGCAACTCTCTTTTCCGTTGAACGCTGCGGGATTCTCGGCTTAACCAAGCCTTTTTCGAACATTGTATCAATAATATGAACTTCGATATTCTTGACAGTTACAGCCGGATCATGCATACCTAGCGTGCATGAACCCTCACAAAGTGCCGGGCATACGCGTCCGGTGAACTCCGGAAAATTTGATGTCAGAGACAGTCTGTGATACGCTTCTTCAATATCACCTTTATACACAAGATCATTCCATTCGGGAATGAGGTTATTAAGCGGACAGCCGATCGAGGTTCTGCCTATCTGCATACCGGCATGACAGAACGGAACGCCGCAGTCCATGCAGCGCGCGCCCTGGAGCTGTAATTCGTTTATATCCATATGGGTGTGAAACTCGCCCCAGTCCTTTATTCTTTCCTCCGGCAGTCTGTCTGCCGGAAGCTCTCTCATATATTCTAAAAATCCTGTTGGTTTGCCCATTTTATTTCCTCCCGCTCGTTACAGTCTCAAAGGCTATCAATATAGCGTCCTCATACGAAGTACCCTTTGCCTTTTCCGCTTCCATGGTTGTTACTACCTTTTCATAATCGACAGGTATTACCTTAACAAACTTAGCTGATTCCTCATCAAAGTTATCAAGAATAGCCTGCGCGATGTCCGAACCTGTAGCGGCTACGTGTCTCAGGAGCATATCCTTAAGCTTTTCCGCGTCACTGCCTGTAACCTGACGCACCGCAACAAGCGCCTTATTTATCTTCGCGTCAAAGTCTCCGTTCTTATCATAAACATAAGCGACACCGCCGCTCATGCCTGCGGCAAAGTTTCTGCCGGTTTCTCCTATAACAGCAACGCAGCCGCCTGTCATATACTCGCAGCCGTGGTCGCCGACACCTTCAACAACCGCGGTCATACCTGAGTTTCTGACACAGAAACGCTCACCGGCTATACCGCGTATATACGCCTCACCGCTTGTTGCGCCATAGAATGCAACATTACCTATTATTACATTTTCTGATGGATTAAATGCCGCGTCAGCCGGAGGTACAACGATAATCTTACCTCCGGAGAGACCTTTGCCTATATAGTCGTTTGAGTCGCCCTCAAGCTTCAATGTAACGCCCGGAGCGAGGAACGCGCCAAAGGATTGACCTGCGGAGCCAACAAAGCTCAGATTTATCGTATCATCAGGAAGTCCTGCCTCGCCGTATTTTCTTGCAATTTCAGATGAAAGGATAGTTCCTGTTACACGGTCTGTATTTCTTATAGCAAGCTTCGCTGAAATCTTCTTTCCCTTCTGGATCGCCGGATGACAGAGACGCAGGAGCGTGTTCATATCAAGAGTTTTATAAAGCTCATGATCCTGATTTTCTGTGTGATAACGCTCATAGTCGTTCGAGCATATCTTCGGCTGATACAAGAGTGATGAAAGGTCAACCTTTTCCGCCTTCCAGTTGTCAGATGTCTTTTTCTGTGACAGCATTTCAACGTGACCTATCATTTCATTGATTGACTTAACGCCGATTTTTGCCATCCACTCACGCAGATCCTGAGCGATAAATTTCATAAAGTTTTCAACATATTCCGGCTTACCTGCAAATCTTGCGCGAAGCTTTGGATTCTGGGTCGCAACGCCAACCGGACATGTGTCGAGATTACATACTCTCATCATTACACATCCGATTGCGATCAGCGGACCTGTTGCAAAGCCGTATTCCTCAGCGCCTAAAAGCGCGGCAATTGCCACGTCACGGCCTGTAAGCAGCTTACCGTCAGTTTCTATTACAACTCTGTTTCTTAAGTTGTTCATAAGAAGTGCCTGATGTGTTTCAGCAACACCCAGCTCCCACGGCAGACCGGCATGTCGAACACCTGTTCTCGGTGCCGCGCCTGTTCCGCCATCGTAGCCCGAAACAAGGATAACGTCCGCACGTCCTTTTGCAACGCCAACTGCTATTGTGCCAACTCCTGCCTCCGAAACAAGCTTAACTGTTACTCTCGCGTCACGATTTGCGTTTTTCAGGTCAGTAATTAACTGCGCAAGATCCTCTATTGAATATATATCATGGTGCGGCGGAGGTGAAATGAGGCCTACACCCGGGGTTGAATGTCTCGCCTTTGCGATCCACGGATAGACCTTACGTCCCGGAAGGTGTCCGCCCTCGCCGGGCTTTGCGCCCTGCGCCATTTTTATCTGTAATTCCTTCGCATGATTGAGGTAGTCGATATGTACGCCGAATCGTCCGGATGCAACCTGCTTTATCGCGCTGCAGCGGCTGTCTCCGTTAGCTTCGGGAATAAATCTGTCAGGATTCTCGCCGCCCTCACCCGAGTTTGACTTGCCGCCGAGACGGTTCATTGCGATTGCTATACACTCATGCGCCTCTCCCGAGATTGAGCCGTATGACATAGCGCCTGACTTGAACCGCTTTACAATGCTTTCCACACTCTCAACCTTATCAATAGCTATCGGCTTATCGATAGTCTTTATATCAAGCATACCGCGGATATTGCACTGCTTGCCTCTGTGGCTGTCAATTTCTGCCGCGTACTCCTTATATAGCTTATAATTGCCTGTGCGGCATGCCATTTGCAGCTTATATATCGATTCAGGGTTAAACATGTGATATTCACCCTTCGCGCGCCATTTATAATCGCCGCCAGCTTTAAGTGCTCGCTTTGATGTAATTTTATTAAATGTATCATTAACGCGGATCATTACCTCCTTTTCGATTTCAGGAAGTCCAAGACCGCCGATTCTTGTTGTTGTGCTTGTGAAGTATTTGTCGACAACAGACGCTTTGATTCCGAGCGCCTCAAATATCTGCGCGCCCTGGTATGATGCGATCGTTGAAATACCCATCTTCGACATGATCTTTACGATACCGCTTGTTATAGCATTGTTATAGCGTGCAACGGCTTCATCGTAAGGGATCTTTGTCATCTTAAGCTCTATAAGCTCCTCTATCGCATCGTATACAAGATACGGGTTTATACCGTTCACACCATAGCCTACAAGGCAAGCGAAATGATGAACCTCTCTTGGCTCGCCGGTTTCAAGAACGATCGAAACCTGCATTCTCGTACCCTTGCGGATAAGATGATGATGAAGTCCCGATGCGGCAAGCAGCGCCGGTATAGGCGCCTTATCCTTATTTGCTCCCTTATCAGAAAGAATGATTATATTATAGTCGTTTTCTATTGCAATATCGGCAGCCTCAAAAATCGTTTCAAGAGCCGCTTCCATGTCATTTTCTGCATGAGTATTAAACAGCATCGAAAGCGTTATAGCCTTGAAGCCTTTTTTATTAATGGTTCTGAGCTTTGCAAGATCGGAATTGCTCAGAATAGGACTGTCTGAGCGCACCTTGCGGCAGTTAAGCTCGCTTGATGTGAGAAGATTCTGTTCACAGCCAAACAAAGTAAAGGTTGAGGTTATGATTTTCTCCCTGCTTGCGTCAATCGGCGGATTTGTTACCTGCGCAAAAAGCTGCTTAAAATAGTTATATAAAAGCTGCGGCTTTTCCGAAAGAACGGCTATAGGTGTATCAGTACCCATCGCGCCTATCGGATCCTCGCCTTTCTCAACTATCTGCTTGATCGTCATGTTGATATCTTCCCATGTATAGCCAAAAAGCTTTTCGCGCGTTAAAAGCGGCAGCTCGTTTTTATCGCCAATTTCACGGTTTACGAACATATTGTCAAGTATAAGCGCGTTTCTGATTGCTATATCCTTGTTGATAGACTTAGCAGCTGTAGCCTTGATCTCACCCACAAGGTCATGCCATGTCTTGCCCTCGCCTTCATTTATCGGCAAGTCCTTTATGTCAATCAGTGTCTTTTTTACCCATTTTGCATACGGCTTGTGATTCGCCTCAAAATCCTTTATTTCATCATCCGATACTATTCTGCCGCGCTCCGTATCGATAAGCAGCATTTTACCCGGGTGAAGTCTTTCCTTAGCTATGATCTTTGACTCGTCAATACCTGTTACGCCCACCTCTGATGCAAGTATTATCGTATCGTCTGAGGTTACATAATAGCGTGCCGGTCTGAGACCGTTTCGATCCAGCGTCGCGCCGACGAGCGTACCGTCTGTGAACGCTACCGCCGCCGGACCGTCCCACGGCTCGGTTATGCATGAATGATATTCATAAAAACTGCGTTTTTTCGGGTCCATTTCCTCGTTCTTTTCCCACGGCTCCGGAATTGTCATCATAACTGCGCGCGGAAGCGAGAAGCCGGAAAGGTGCAGGAATTGCAGGTAATTATCAAGCATTGCTGAGTCAGAACCATCTTCATTTATAACCGGCATGATCTTCTCCATTTCGCCGTCAAATTCAGGTGTAGAGAACATCCTTTCTCTCGCCTTTACCCAGTTTACATTGCCGCGGATCGTGTTGATCTCGCCGTTATGTATGATATATCTGTTAGGATGCGCTCTCTCCCATGACGGGAATGTGTTGGTTGAAAACCTCGAGTGAACAAGCGCGATCGCTGTTTCAAGATCCTCGTCCTTCAAATCAAGATAGAACGCGTTTACCTGATCAGGCGTGAGCATTCCCTTATATACAATCGTCCTTGATGAGAATGACGCGAAATAGAAATAGTTATCCATTCCGCTCTTTCTTATCCGCTTTTCGGCGAGCTTTGAAATAATGTAAAGCTTTCTTTCAAAGTCGTCGTTATCCATATCATTATCCTGCTTACCTACAAATACCTGAACGATATACGGCATAGCCTCGCGAGCGGTGTTTCCGATACATACATCATAAACAGGTACATGTCTTACACCTAAAACAATTTGTCCTTCAGCTTCAATAATGCCCTTGAGAGTTTCTAAGCTCTCCTCTCTTGTATCCTTGTCCGGTGAGAGAAACAGCATACCAACACCGTAATCACCCTTTTCAGGCAGCTTTATATCCTCATTTTCGCATACCTTGCGCATAAATTTGTGCGGCATCTGAATCAGAATACCCGCTCCGTCACCTGTGTTCGGCTCAGAACCGACACCGCCGCGGTGAGCAAGATTTTTAAGTATCTCAATACCCTGATTTACGATATTATGCGATTTTTTACCCTTGATATTCGCGATACAGCCAATGCCGCACGCGTCATGCTCAAACTGCGGGTCATATAATCCCTGCTTTTTGGGAAGTCCGTTTTCCATTACAAACCAATTCCTTTCATGCTAAACAGCTAAAAACGCTCTAATAACATATAACATTCCCCCTGCTATATGTACATTAAAGCGCCTTTGCTTTTGTGTTCTATATTATTTAACTAATTCCTTTATCCGCCTCATGGCCTCTATAGTATTTTCCTTTGTTGAGAATGCGGTAAGTCTTACATAGCCTTCACCGCTCGGACCGAAGCCCTCACCCGGGGTGGTAACAACATTTGCTTCTTCAAGGAGCTTATCAAAGAACTCCCATGATCCCATGCCGTTCGGAGTCTTTGCCCAGATATACGGAGCATTTTCGCCGCCGTAAACTGTGAAACCAGCCTCTGTAAGACCCTCGCGTATAATTCTCGCATTTTCAAGATAATATGCAATTGCCTCTTTTGTCTGAGCCTGACCCTCTGGAGTATATACAGCCTCTGCCGCTCTCTGGATTATGTACGGTACACCGTTGAACTTCGTTGTGTGACGTCTGTTCCATAAGCTGTTAAGCTCAACACCGTCAAGCTTTAATTCATGCGGAATTACAGTATATGCGCATCGTGTTCCGGTGAATCCTGCCGTTTTTGAGAAGCTTCTGAATTCGATTGCAACCTCTTTTGCGCCCTCAACCTCATATATTGAATGCGGAACATTAGGGTTTGTTATAAACGCTTCATATGCGCTGTCATAGAGAATAACCGCGCCGTTTTCCTTTGCGTAATCAACCCACGGCTTGAGCTGTTCTCTTGTTGCAGCAACGCCGAGTGGATTATTCGGGAAGCAGAGATAGATTATATCCACTTTCTCCTTAGGAAGCTGCGGCAAAAATCCGTTTTCCTCAAGACACGGCATATAGTAAATATTATTCCATTTACCGTCAACATAGTCTCCGGCTCTGCCTGCCATTGCGTTTGTGTCCATATATACGGGATAAACGGGATCGCAGATCGCAACCTTGTTGTCAACTGAGAATATGTCGCCGATATTGCCGCAGTCCGACTTAGCGCCGTCAGATACGAAAATCTCATCAACTGCAATATCGATACCTCTTGCTTTATAATCAAACTCAGCAATCTTCTCTCTTAAGAAGTCATATCCCTGCTCCGGACCGTAGCCGCGGAATGTTTCCGCATTAGCCATTTCATCAACGGCCTTATGCATAGCCTCAATTACCGCAGGAGCAAGCGGCTTTGTAACGTCGCCTATACTCATTTTAATAACATTCTTATCCGGATGCGCCTCGGAATATGCCGCGCTCTTTTTTGCCACTGTTGAGAACAGATAGCTGCCCGGAAGCTTTAAATAATTATCATTTATCTTTGCCATTATATCTTTTTCCTTTCATATCGTTATTTCGCCGTCAAAAACAAATTTCGACGGACCAGTCATATAAACACAGTTATCTTCTTTATCCCACTTTATATGAAGCGTGCCGCCCAATAATACAAGATCTGCCTCGCCGTCAACAAGATTATTTAGTGTTGACGCTACAAGCGTAGCACATGCGCCTGTACCGCACGCGAGCGTTTCGCCCGCTCCGCGCTCCCATACGCGCATCTTAATTGTTTTTCTGTCAACAATCTGTGCAAACTCCGTATTTATACGTCTCGGGAAAAGCTTGTGGTTTTCAAACTTCGGTCCGAGCTTTTCAATTTCAAGGCTATCTGTATCATCAATATATATAACAGCGTGAGGATTACCCATTGATACGCCTGTTACGAGATATTCCTTTCCGTCCACCTCAACAGGCTGGCTTATAAACCTATCAAGTTCCGAATCGATCGGTATATCCTTCGGTACGAGAATAGGCTCGCCCATGTTCACCTTCACCGTTTCAACCTCGCCGTTATCATTTAAATTAAGCTCAAGCGTCTTTATTCCGGCAAGAGTTTCAAGCGTGATTGTAGTCTTATCAGTAAGACCCTTATCATGCACATACTTGCCTACGCAGCGGGTCGCATTACCGCACATTTCAGCCTGTGTACCGTCGCTGTTGTACATATCCATTCTGAAATCCGCAACCTCGGAGGGGCATATGAGTACAAGACCGTCAGAACCGATACCGAAATGCCTATCCGATACTGCCTTTGCAGTCTCGTTCACATCCTCTATCCTCTTATCCAGACAATTTACATATATGTAATCATTGCCTGCTCCATGCATTTTCGTAAATTTAAATGTCTGCATTGATTTTTTCCTTTCATGTTTATTGTTCGTCTATATTCAAAATACTCCGGGCAGTATCAACTGATTTTGCGCCCACATCCATGCTGCGCTTTTGTATAAACCGGTGTGCCTGCTGCTCGGTCATATGATAGCGTTCCATTAAAAACAGCTTTGCCTGATTTATCAGCTTTTCCTCCTCAGGCGTACGCGTAATATCCTTTTTATGCTCCGAAATGCTGCCAAACAGCATGTTTATTGATGAAACAAGTCTCTGGCGGCTTATCGGAAGCGGCATTGCGAGTATTTCCTCATGCGTTATATCCTCAACGTGCTCTGCCTTTACGATCGATATGAGTTTACAACCGGTGTGAAGATTTTCGTATATATGGTTTACGGTCATATCCGGCAGCTTGAAGCCCATTATTATAAGCGGATCGTCATAGGAATGAACAGTTCTGAGAAGCTCGGCGCCTGAATGGCATACCGTATGTGATACATGGTGACCGGTGCCTTCGAGCATAGATCTGATTTTCGATGCTGCCATATCGGATGAAAATGCAAGTATAATACGCGCCAACGCCTCACCCCCTCTTCTACGCTACGCAAAACTATGTTTTGCTATGCCACAACTTGCAAGCAAGTTGTTAACCTTTTTGCAATGCTTGTAAAGCGTCGTTTAATACTGCTCTAAATAGCTGTCAATTTCCCACTGACTGATTATTCTTCTATACGAATCGTATTCCTCGGTTTTCTTGGCGATATAGTTATCCTTAAGCTTTGCGCCGAGTAAATCTTCAAGCAGCTTTGAATCCTTTGCAATTTTCAGCGCCTCATTAAGACTTACGGGCATACGTTGTATTCCCAGAAGCTTTTTCTCAGCTGCTGAAAGCGACATAACGTTCATGCCGATACTTGGCGGAAGAGGTATGCTTTCATCCTTTATTCCCATTAGTCCTGCCTTCAGAATTGCCGCAATTGCAAGATACGGATTGGCCGTACCATCCGGCGAACGATATTCTATAAATGCATTTTCCGGTATCCTTGTCTTTACAGCACGGATCAGAAGGCTTCTGTTATTCTCCGACCATGAAATTTCACATGGCGCATCAGCGCCGGGAATAAATCGCTTGTATGAATTCACAGTCGGATTTGTGATACACGCGATCTCACGCGTATATTTCAAAAGACCTGCTATAAATCTGTACGCAGTCTGTGAAAGCTTGCCTTTTTCCTTATCATATTCAAATAAATTCTTCCCATCCTTTTCAAGCCACATTGAAAGATGCATTCCCGAACCCCACTGGTCAGCAAACGGCTTTGGCATAAAGGTTGCGTGAAGTCCGTTTTTCTTTGCGATGGTTTTGATTACCATTTTGCTCGTGATGATAGCATCAGCAGTGCGCAGCGCATCATCGGGTTTTAAGATGATCTCATGCTGACCTCTTGCCATTTCATGATGCGATGCTTCTATCTTATAACCCATCTCTTCAAGATTAAGACATATGTCGCGGCGCGTATTTTCTCCGTTATCAAGCGGTGAAATATCGAAATAGCTGCCCTTATCATTCGTTTCTGTTGTCGGTCTGCCGCTCACATCGGTATTAAACAGGAAGAACTCCATTTCAGGCCCGATTTTGAATTTGAATCCCATTTCCTCTGCTTCTTTTATGACCTTTTCAAGCACAAGTCGTGGATTATATTCAAGCGGCGTTCCGTCAGGTGTGCAAACATCGCAGATGAACCGCGCAACCTTACCGCTGTGCGGCCGCCACGGGAAAATGGTGAATGTTGATAAATCGGGATGAAGATACAGATCGCTTTCCTCAATATTTGCAAAGCCGTCTATTGCCGAGCCGTCAAATACGCATCTGTTTCCCAGCGCTTCCTCAAGCATTTCAACAGTTACAGCCATGTTCCGCATTCTCCCGAGCATATCGGTAAACTGCATACGAATAAAGCGTACATCCTCGTCTTTAACTCTCTGTAAGATAATCTCTTTAGGTGTCATTTCCTATAACCTCCTATTATAAGTTCAGTTTACCCTCTTACTTACATAACAAACAAATCAAAAATGGCGCACAAAAAAACCTGTGCGCCATTGCATTGTTTACATTATAGCATAACTTTTTATGTTTTGCAATAGGGTTTTCCGAATTTATTGTAATTCGGGAGCCAATAAACTATTACCTCATCCTATATAAATTGTAGTTTTTGCACAATATTTTTAGTTATTATTTTTCGTATACGGAAGCAATCCGCCTGCATAGAGCATATCCTTCTGTCTGTCGGAGAAATTCACATTACAGTCAAAGCTAAAGCCCTTTGTCACGTTTTCCACCTTAATTATACTGCTCGATGCGATCTGCTCCGCAGCATTTTCAATTTTAAGTTCATCATTCTGATCAATTCTGTCATAGTCAGCTTCATTTGCGAATGTCATAGGAATGATACCCGCATTTATCAGATTTGCCATGTGTATTCTTGCAAATGACTTTGTGATAACAGCCTTAACGCCAAGATACAGCGGAGCAAGTGCTGCGTGCTCTCTTGACGAGCCCTGACCGTAGTTTGAACCGCCGATTATGATACTCCTACCCATAGCAAGCGCTCTGTCATGGAACGATTCGTCGCATACTGAGAAGCAGTATTTTGAAATCTCCGGAATATTTGAACGGAGCGGAAGAATCTTTGCTCCTGCCGGCATGATGTGGTCTGTTGTGATGTTGTCCTCTACCTTTAACGATACCTTTGCTTCGATATCCTTAGGCATCGGCTCAGATGTCGGGAACGGCTTGATGTTCGGTCCTCTTAATACTTCAACGTTGTCCATTTCCTCTTCAGGAGCCGGCTCTACTACCATGTTATCGTTTACAAGGAATTCCTCAGGAATCTTGAATTCAGGCATTGCGCCCAAAGTTCTCGGATCTGTCAGCACTCCCGTAAGAGCTGATGCTGCCGCAAGCTCCGGTGATACGAGATATACCTGACCGTCCTTTGTGCCGGAACGTCCTTCAAAGTTTCTATTAAATGTACGGAGCGAAATACCGCCGCTGTTTGGCGACTGTCCCATACCTATACACGGACCACACGCGCTTTCCAAAACTCTTGCGCCTGCCGCTAAAATATCTGCAAGCGCGCCGTTCTCTGCAAGCATTGTGAGAACCTGCTTTGAACCCGGAGCAATTGAAAGCTGTACATCCGGATTAACAGTCTTGCCTTTTAAGATATATGCAACCTTCATCATATCCATATATGATGAGTTTGTACATGAACCGATACATACCTGATCTATCTTCATAGGACCGATTTCCTCAACAGTCTTTACCGCATCCGGTGAATGCGGGCACGCTGCCATAGGAACGAGGTCGCCGAGATTGATTTCAACAATCTCATCATACACAGCGTCCTCATCAGCGCTGAGCGGTGTATATGCATCCTCTCTGCCCTGTGCCTTCAAGAATTCAAGTGTGATTTCATCTGATGGGAATATTGATGTTGTTGCGCCAAGCTCTGCGCCCATGTTTGTGATTGTAGCTCTTTCCGGAACCGAAAGCGTCTTTACACCCTCGCCCGTATATTCTATTACCTTGCCTACGCCGCCCTTAACAGAAAGACGTCTCAACACCTCAAGGATAACATCCTTTGCCGCTACCCATGGCTGCAGCTTACCTGTAAGTCTTACATTTACAACCTTCGGACATGTGATATAGTATGTACCGCCGCCCATTGCAACAGCAACGTCCATGCCGCCTGCGCCTATAGCTATCATACCGATGCCGCCGCCTGTAGGTGTATGTGAATCCGAGCCGATAAGTGTCTTGCCCGGTACACCGAAGCGTTCAAGATGCACCTGATGGCAGATACCGTTACCCGGACGTGAGAACCATATTCCGTGCTTCTTTGCTACTGAGCCGATGAAGCGATGGTCGTCCATGTTCATGAAACCGTTCTGAAGAGTATTATGATCAATGTATGCAACAGAACGCTCTGTCTTTACTCTCGGAACACCCATAGCCTCAAACTCAAGATATGCCATAGTACCTGTGGCATCCTGCGTAAGAGTCTGGTCTATTCTGATACCTATTTCAGTACCCTTAACCATCTCGCCTTCAACAAGATGCGCCGAAAGGATTTTTTCAGTTAAAGTTAATCCCATTGTTGTTTCCTCCTTCTACGCTACACAAAACTTCGTTTTGCTATGCTACAGTTCGCAAGCGAACTGTTCACCTTTTATATACAAATCAAGCTGTATAATAACACATATATTTTACACTTTTTGAACCTGTTTGTCAAGCTGTTTCGCATATGCCAAAACACAAAATTGCAAATAAACTCATATTATACAAAGGAATAGTTTCAAAATTAATCTGAAATGAGGGATTTTTATGTCATTTTTTGTATATATGTATGTTATACTTGTGATATTATTCGGGCTTATCGGACTCATAAGAGCAGCATATGCCTCTATAAAGCTGCGAAAAGAGCCGAAAGACACCATTCTCTCTGCAAATACTGCCGATATGCAAAAATATAAATCCGATTAATCAAAAAAGTCTGTATCAAAACCGTATGGTTTTGATACAGACCCTCATAATCAATCAAGATGGAACGCCTGCTCAAGCGGAACCTCAACAGGGCTGTTGTCCGGGTTTGTCTCCATAATCGGAGCCATGTAATCCCACCACTTTCTGTTGATTTCTGTGTCAGCAGCCTTTGCCCACTTCTCCTCATCCTCTATTTCGAGATATGCAAAAAGCGTCTTTGTCTCTCTGTTTACGAAGATTGAATAATTACGGCAGCCATACTCATGAATCATTTCCTTCATTTCCGGCCACAGCTCATCATGACGCTTTATGTACTCATCGATGTACTCTGGATATACGTTCATTGTTAATGCTTTTCTTACCACTGGAATCACCCCTTTGAATTTTGTTTGATATATTTATTATACTTTATTCCCACCCTAAAGTCAAGCAAAATTTTCCGCATTTACCTAAGATGTTCTAAGGTAGAATTATCTGTAATGTTAAATATTATTTATACCAGTCGTATTTTGAGAAGAATCGGTCGGATTCAATAATATCATCAAATTCCTTTGAATACTTAGTGTAATTAGGACCTTCCACAAAACAATACCCCGTCATTTCACCTGAATACTTCATCCAACCTATACGGCATCTGTCAGCAGGATTCTTTGCCCATTCGCCCTTTACATAAAAACGGACATTAGCGTATGTGCCGTCATCAAAGTTACACATGGTATATATATCCTTTACCGTATTAGTAAAATTCTTCACAAAATTATCGTCACGCTTGATATCAAGACTTATAAGCAGGCAGTTGCGCTGACTGGATGAAAGATCCACAAACGCATTGCTGTACTTCTGAGTTATCTTATTTTTTATTTCCGTATCTATCTCGTTAAGACAATCATAGCCCCACTCAATATCATCCTCACAAATTGATTCACCGTCAAGATATCTCGTATCCTCTATGTCAAGAGTTATCGGTGAATCATCCGGCGTATTTGAACACTCTATCGTAAACTTGCCAAGTCTGTCTCCATTCTTACCTACACTTTCCTGATTTACATAGCTAAGTTTGAAGTCTATTTTCAAATCTTTTTCCGTATCAATAATCTCCGGCAACACCGATTCACCTACTGTAATATCATTTACAACAAGATAAATTTTCTGATTCGCCTTATTTACAAGATAGCTTGCGCTATATTTATTTATTTCAGCCTCGAAATACGGTATTCCGTTGCTATCCAGCTTATATTTCAGTCCGCTTGCATATGTTAAATAGCTAAACTGATCTCTTATTTCAACATTACCGGAACCTCCAAGTAACATTGCAAAGCTGCTTCCCAGCACATCAGGAGAAATACTGACAATTATGCTTCTCTTTGCAAGACCTCTGTAACCAATTGCATATGGCTCACCGAGAGTATCAAGTCGCTTTTTTATCATTTTAACAGTGTTATTAAATTTCGTATCAAACTTCTCACCGATTTCAATATACGACGGCGAATATTCTAGATCAATATGCTTTCCGCTAATGGATTCCTGCTGGTTCTTTCCGGTTATTTCATCTCCTGATTCGTAGATCATATCATTTTCAAGAGTATATGTATAACTGAAATCCATGTCCTCAGCCTTAATCACTTCAGCAATGAGATTCGTCATTTTATCCTCTTCTGGAAAATCAGGAAGAATCACAAAATGCGACGGATCTGTCTCGTCAAGCAATATAATACCAAGCCTTACCTCTTCTGATATTACACTTAACCCGGTAGCCAAATTAACAACAGCATAAGGATAATTATAGCTTGTGATCTCCGCAATCTCAATAGCTTCGGCAATATCACTTGCCCCGTCACGATCAAATTTCAGTTCCAAATATCCAAACTGTGCGTCTTCATCAAATCTGTCAAAATCATATGCATCATCAGGCAGCGCATCTATTTCATCACTATAATAGCTCATAAAATCTGATTTTTTATCAGACTTTATACTGATATCTGTAATATTATCCTTAGTAAACTCACTATAAGCATATCCGGCAATCAAATTAAAATTACCCTTTGATAAAATTATATCCATCATCTTTTCCGCTGCAGAACCGTCTTCAGGCAGCATAGACTTAGACATTGACAGCTTAATTGTAGCATCTTCCTCCTCAATTTTATATTCATTACCCAACACATTTAGTCTGCTCTCAAGCATAGGAATCGTGTCCTTCACCTTAGATCTGAGCGTTGTTACATCCGGCGAAAGCGTAAAAATATATTGATCTCGCTCTTCTGTCGCTGTTGTTTTATCCTTAAGTAAGAAAAGCTTTGCATAAACACCACAAGCTGCAGCCAACGCAAGAATACCGGCAACTACAGGAACAAGCCACTTCTTCTTTCTCTTCTCATTTTTCTTTTTAATCTTTGCTTGCCGTTTTTTTGATGTCTGGATTCGCTGTCCGGTTTGATTTTTCAAGTTTTCAAGAGCTATTCGCATTTGCGTAGGGCTGCTGAATCTATCAGCTATATTAAATGAACATGCCTTAACTACAATATCCACAAGTCCGTCAGAACCGTTTATTGGGCGAGGTATCGGCTCTCCTCTCATACGTCTCAGCATTGCATTATCTTTATCCGCAGCTGTAATCATCTGTGGCGGATGCGGAAGAAACGGAGTTCTGTTGCAGTTCATACACCAGTACATTACCAGTCCGAGTGAATAAAGATCCACATTATAACTATAATTGCCTCCGCGATACACCTCCGGTGCCATATATGATGCAGTTCCGGACTTTGAAAGGTTTCCTGTTGATTGTTCGATTGTTCTTGCAATACCAAAATCACCAAGCTTATAGCTTCCATCCTGCGCGACAAAAATATTTGCCGGCTTTATGTCACGGTGTATCACATTATTCTTACAGCAAAGCTCCAGTGCCTTACAAATATCTATACCAAGCTTTATTACGCTGTTATCATTTACCGGATGAGTCTTTATGTAATCTGCAAGCGGAGTTAAAAGCTCCATTCTTATAAGAATATCCCAACCTATTCTGTCCTTATGTTTAATAACCTGATGGTCCTCATAACTTACAATGTTGCTGTTACCTTTGAATTTTGCCATTAGAGCACATTCCTTTGTGATATTGCTTACAACATCCTCATAATAGGCAGTTGTGCTCTTCTCATCCATACCATCATCCATGAGTGACCGAATCTCAGCATCACTTTGTGGAATTGTTATTACCTTCAATGCAGAAGTATATCTGTTCCCAAACTCTTCACGGCTTATTTCATAAACAGAGCCAAAGCTTCCTGATCCTATTGTTCGCTCAATCTTCCATGGCAATATTTCAGCTTTGATACGGTCTATGGTTCTGCGTTCCATTAATTACCTCCGCTTATCTTCTAAAGAAGGCTTTATATGCTCTATATGCCATATAAACGTCACTCTTTGCAACTACTTCAAAAGGAGAATGCATTGAAAGCACCGGTACACCGCAGTCTATAACATCCATATTGAGGTTTGCTACATACTGGGCAATCGTTCCGCCTCCTCCTTGATCAACCTTACCAAGCTCGCCTGTCTGCCAGATTACGCCTTCGTTATCCATGAGTCTGCCGATTTCATACACGAACTCCGCATTTGCATCAGAGGAATCATATTTACCTCTCGCGCCTGTATATTTCATAATAGCAACACCCTGTCCGGCATATGATGCATTTTTTGACTCTGAAACACTGAGATAGTTCGGATCAACCGCTGCCGAAACATCCGATGACATTACAGCTGAATTTTCAATAACTCTGTTAAGCTTTGTTACAGAACAGCAGCCTGTAAGCTTTTCAACAATCTCCGCAATTGTCATCATCATGAATGCGCTTTGAGCTCCTGTGTTGCCCATAGAGCCTATTTCTTCCTTGTCAACGAGGATTGCGCACGCGGTGCGCTTCGGAGCAGACTCTTCAAGAATACCTCGAAGTGTTGTATATGCGCACACTCTATCGTCATGACCGTATGCTCCGATGAAACTCTCGTCAAGGCCCACATTTCTTGCCTTGTACGCGGGAACTATCTCAAACTCCGCACTCTGGAAGCTCTTTTCTGTAATTTTATAGCGCGCATTTAATATTTTTAAAATTGAGAACTTGACCTTTTCCTTGACATCCTCCGACTTAATTGGCATACCGCCTATTAAGACATTCATGTTCTCAGCCTCAATGCCCTCGGTCATTTTCTTAACCATCTGATCCTTAGCAAGATGCGGAAGCAGATCGGTTATTACAAATACCGGGTCATCATCCTTTTCTCCGATTACAATATCAAGTTTTTCACCGTCGGTGTTATATATAACACCGTGAATTGCAAGTGGTATTGTCGGCCACTGGTATTTTTTTATCCCGCCGTAATAATGTGTTTTTAATAGCGCCATATCTGTACTTTCATACAGCGGATTCTGCTTCAGATCAAGCCGCGGTGAATCAATGTGCGCGCCTGCTATATTAATACCCTGCGTAATATCCTCCGAGCCTATGACCGCCATGAAAATATTCTTATTGCGATTGATTTTATATATCTTATCCCCTGGCTTAAGTTCGTTCTTCTTTGTAATATCAGAAAAACCTGCGGCCTCAGCCATTTTAACAGCTTCTTTCACGCATTCACGCTCTGTTTTTCCATTATTTAGAAATACGCGGTAATCATCACACAGCGTTTTCATTTCAATAATTTCCGCTTCGCTCATTTCAAGATATGCGTTTTTATTTTCATATGTAAGACTTTCATAAAGCTCTTTATCTGTCATTTATTCTTCCTTCTTTCTATTAACCATTATTAATATTATTAATGTTATTGATAGACATATTAAGTATATTCCTGATTGATTCTCCTTCCATCTTTGACGGTCTGCACGGAATCTGCATATAATTCTGCCCGAGACACAGCCATAGCTCCGCGGTGATGAGACCGTAGGTTACATTTATTACAGGTCCGTCGCTCAATGCCACTTTTGTTACCTGCCCCTTTACATTCACGTATATATTCTTATCTGTAATTACAATGCCGTTACGGTTGTAATTATGAGCATACACGACAAGCGGTATTTCAAATTCGTCAAATCTCACAAAATTATTGCACAAATTTAAAATATTCTGATCCATATTTCCGCTTCCGTCAAAACCTGTACGTACGGTGCCATACAGTCCACTCTGGGCCACAGCCAGACATATATTGTAATACTTTTTCACCTTATCAGCTATAATTTTATCGTAAATAATACGTCTGAAATTGTTTATAATATCCGGTGTCATTTCACTGTACGGCGGAGAATTCAGACCTCTGAGAAGACTTATTTTTCCGTCTGCATCCATTATATCTATTCCGCTTATATAAATCTGCATTTCTTCATTTTCAAGCTGCCTGATCCGCTCATTTACTTTTATCGTATAATTCCCGGCAACCTCCTTTGTCCGTATCTCCTTACTTATATAATTACCAAGGCTTTTAAGTTCTGCAATCGTCATACTCTCAAAATTAACGCAGAGACTCTCAAGTTCCTTTGTTTCTGCGTCTGCCATGAGCTTTGAAAACCGTTTTTCAAATCCGGAACGCGTTTCAGCGATAAGATTATTCATCATCGGGTCAATTTCAAGTCTGAAAACAGTAAGAGCCGCAGCGCTCATGCCGGCAGTGCGCTCAAATTCTTTTTCTACCTGAACACTGACGTGCTTTGAAATATTAAACGCAAGCGCGTACGAGTAAGAGTTTCTGAGTCCGCTGTATTCTTCTTCGTCATTGATGAGCGTACGAAGTTTTTTAAGCTCCTCAAGCGAAATCGTGTCTGCACTCTTACAGCGTGCCTCAACCTTCGGATAATTTATAGTCGCATATGCTATTTTAACCGTTGCTTTAGCAAACATAGTATATGCTCTTGGATTTTTTATCCCCATCGGCGCTTTTATTAAAGCTTCATCATTATGATCCGCAATACTTTCAAGCTCTGCATACGTCATACTGTTGCACTTACGGCAGAGGCTTTTATAATCTATCCTTCCTTCATCCTCAGGCTCATTTGATGATACATTCATAGGTAGTCCTGTTACTCTCTGGTATGCCCCCGAAAGCTCCATAAGCTTTCTTGATATATATTCCCTTACAGTATCCTGGCTTCCCGCTTTTTTCATCAGCCATAGAAGCTCATCATAAATATCTGCAATATCATTACCATCAAATTTCTTTATAAGATAGACATATGTATCTACAGCGGTACGCCCCTCCATTTCACGCAGACGCCGGAAATAGATTTCTTTAAGCCGTTCATTATAATCAAGAGCCTCTATCTCCGTAACCGCGTCTAGAATGCGGTCAAGACGCTTTCCTCTTGCCGCTTCACATATTTGGTTAAGTTTTTCGTTTTCAATACGCTGTATACTCTCTGAGAGCTGATTTGAAAAATATTTCACATGTTCCGGATAGTATGAAGTGTGATCATCTATCTCCTTCTTTGCAGATATAAGCGCAATACGATCATTTTTGTCCGGCGCTGCCGCCATTTTTTCAAGCTCCGCATACTGTCGCGAAGATTCCGAAGCTTCAAGGGATGTTCTGTAACGAATACCTTTAAATGTACACATAAGCGTTCTGAATTCATTCAAAAATTCGCAGGCTTCATTATACTGAAGCTTGTTGCGGTCACCCTCGGTTTTATATTTTGTATATAATCTTTTAACCTCGGTTTCAGGGAGCATTATAAATTTTTCTCTTCTTGTAGGAATTGCCTGCACACTAAACTTGTCAAAAAGTCTGTTGAGCGCATCTAAACTTATTACTGTTGCCTCATTCAGTTCCTCACCGGCCTCAACAAACTGCGACGCTTCACGAAGCATTTTTATAAAATAAAGAAGATTAAGCTTCTTCGAGATATTTATAACATAATGATCCGCCACTATTCCGATATTCTCTATTCCCGGAAGATCACGGTCTATTGCGTAAAAATAGTATTCCTCTCTATACGGATCCTGTTTTATCATTCTGAAAATACGCTTTGCTCGTTCGCCTGGCTCCATATCATCAAGAATTTTATAAAACCTTTCGGAATCAAACGGTTGTGCAAATTGGTCAAGCGGCTTATATTCCTTTTCTTCAGATAAATTAATCTTTTCCCCTAAAAAATCCACTTCAGGCATGATGTAACCTCCCATATCAACATATGTATTATTTTATCACATTCTTCACAAATTTTCAACATGTTTTTTCGTTAGAATCCATTTTAGTTGCCGATAATAATATACAACAAGTCTTACCTTACAGAATTATGCTATATATACAAATTTTTATTGTAAATCGAATAAAAATATTGACATATTTAACATTTTTTGTTATAATAGTTTTAAAGAAATAATGTTTATTAAGGGAGGAATTTTCATGTTAAGTGGCAATGTTATTGTTGGTCAGTCCGGCGGACCTACTTCGGTAATCAATTCAAGTCTTGTAGGCGTTTATAAAACAGCCAAAGACTGCGGCGTTAAAAAGGTTTTTGGTATGCGCCATGGTATTGAAGGGCTTTTAAATGAGCAATATATTGATATGAGTGACTACATCAAATCGGATCTCGATATAGAGCTTTTGAAGAGAACGCCATCGTCATTTTTGGGCACATGTCGTTATAAGCTGCCCGATGCCGAGACCAATCCTGATGTTTATTGGAGACTTTTCAACATCTTAAACAAGCTTGATGTAAAGCACTTTTTCTATATCGGCGGCAATGACTCAATGGACACAATTAAAAAGCTGTCTAACTACGCAAAAGAGATAAACAGCGATATTACATTTATAGGCGTTCCGAAAACTATTGATAATGACCTTGCCGTTACAGATCATACCCCCGGATACGGCAGTGCTGCAAAATATATAGCCTCGGCAATGAAGGAAATTATCCGTGATGCCAAAACCTATCCTACTGATTCAATAACCGTTGTTGAGATCATGGGACGTAATGCAGGTTGGCTTACCGCTGCATCGGCACTTTCGCGTTCGGAGGACTGCACCGGTCCTGATCTGATATATCTCCCCGAGGTTGAATTTGACCATGATAAATTTATAAACAAGATAAGAGAGCTTAAAAAATACCAGCACGCGGTTATAGTTGCAGTTTCAGAGGGTATAAAGACTGCTGACGGCAAATATGTCTGCGAGGCTAATAAAAAGAATGTCTTTGAGGACTCCTTCGGTCACAAGGCTCTGGGCGGTACAGCGCTCTATCTGGCTGATTTTCTCGGGGAAGAAACCGGAATCAAATCGAGAGGTATCGTATTTTCAACGCTCCAGCGCTGTGCTTCACACATCGTATCGCGACGTGATATAACAGAAGCTTATACCGCCGGTGCTGACGCCGTTCAGCTTGCTCTTAACGGAGAAACAGGCAAAATGATTATCTTTGATCGTATTTCAAATAATCCGTATCAGATAAAGACATCATCATATGATGTCAATCTCATAGCAAATGTTGAAAAATGTGTTCCTCTTGAATGGATTACAGATGATAATACATACATAGCAAAGGAGTTCCACGAATATGCTTCTC
This sequence comes from Oscillospiraceae bacterium, assembly GCA_022509005.1. Lineage (GTDB taxonomy): Bacteria > Bacillota > Clostridia > UBA1381 > UBA1381 > Ornithomonoglobus. The sequence goes on from JAFLUC010000034.1 coordinate 20,484, forward strand.
CGCTTATAATCGGCGAGCTGTCACCATTTATGGTTGACGGACTTCCGAGACATCTGTTTATTGATAAATAACAAAAAGATAACTCACAGAATCGCGGCTGTCGCCAGGCAGCCGCGATTATCTTAAAATATTTTTTTATTTTAACAATTTATTCATGTACTTTTATCAGATTATATGTTATAATGATAATATATTGCGAAAGGAAATAACAGTTAATGGAACATGAAGATGGTTACAGGGGATTTTATGGCGATTCGCAGCTTTTATATGAAAGCATACTCATAGATATCGAATCACGCCTTAATATAATACGCAAATATAAATCATTGAATCACGGAAGAGATCCGATTGAAAATATAAAAACAAGAATCAAATCTCCCGGAAGCATGATCACAAAGCTGCAGGACAAAGGACTTGTCCCAATTGCTGAAAACATTCCCGGCAATATTATGGATGCTGCCGGAGCAAGAGTTATATGCACATATGTCGATGACGTATATGAGGTTGCACGTATTCTTGCCTCACAAAAGGACTTACGCGTAATTGAGGTAAAGGATTATATAAAATCTCCTAAAAAAAGCGGCTACAGAAGCTATCATATGATTATTGAGGTTCCGATATATATAGGTGATGAATGTCACAATGTCACTGCCGAGATACAGATACGCACACTGTCTATGGACTTCTGGGCAAGCCTTGAGCATCAGATTCGCTATAAGCACGATATACCTAACCAGGAGATTATCGCGTCTGAGCTTAAACGATGTGCGGATGAAGTTGCTTCGGTAGAAATGAGCTTTATAACAATAAGAGATATGATCAACGCGACAAAGGATGGAGGATCGAGATGAGAATACTTCTTGCAGACGATGAAAAAGAGCTTATAAAGGCTCTTTCTGCCATACTTAAATTTAACAAATATGAGGTTGATTGCGTATACGATGGAAAATCTGCATATGATGCTGTTCTTAACAACGATTATGACGCGCTCGTATTTGATGTAATGATGCCCGGAATGAGCGGCATTGAGGTGGTCTCGGCACTGCGCGCAAAGAATATAGATACCCCCGTTATTCTTCTCACCGCAAAGGCAGAATTTTCAGACAAAATAACCGGACTTGATGCCGGAGCAGATGACTATCTCACAAAACCGTTTAATACCGGAGAGCTTCTTGCAAGACTTCGCGCACTTCTGCGCCGCAAGACTGAGGATAAGAACGAACTCATAACGGTTGCGAATGTAATACTGAACAAGGAAACACTCGAAATAAAATCAGATTCTTCTTTACGTCTATCCAACCGTGAGTTCAGAGTTTTTGAGCTTCTCGCCTCAAGAATAGGCACTCCTATTTCGGAGCAGCAGTTTATCGACAGAATATTCGATAATGCAGAAGATGCACAGAACGGTGTTGTATTCCTGTATATTTCATACCTCAGAACAAAGCTTAACGCGATAGGGGCTAATGTTAGCATAAAAACAACCGAAGATAATAAATACGTTCTTATAGAAAACTGACAAAAGGAGGGGGCCTTATGTTCAAAACACTCCGCGCAAGGATTATCCTGCTCACGATGATCGCAATTACAATAGTAATAGTTGCAATATCAACAGCAGTAAATATCACAAATTCTCTATGGCTTGTACAGCGCGAAGACAATATGCTGAGACTTATAAGCGATTTTAACGGAAGGATGCCCGAAAACACCTCGGAGCTGGAAAAAAGAGCGCAATTTGCTATAAATGAAGAAACCCCGTTTCAAACACGATACTTTGTTATTTATACAGCCCATGACGGAGTTATAACAGATACATTTACAAGCCAAATTGCTTCAATCGAGGAAGAAGATATAGAACGTCTGAACAATCTAACAAAAAAGCTTCCTGATGACTCCTTCAAAACGATTGAAAATTATCGCTGTCTTGTGCGTGAAAACAAAAACGGGCGTATGGTGACCTTCCTTGACCGCTCACAGGATAATGAAACAATAGCACGGCTTAATACCGCTTCAATACTTATATCCGCAATAGGGATTGCTTTCGTTTTCCTTATACTTCTTTTCGTTTCTAAACGTATTCTTCAGCCGTTTGTTCTTAACCAGGAAAAGCAGAAGCAGTTTATCACCGATGCCGGACATGAACTGAAAACTCCGCTTGCGATCATACGAACAAATGCTGAGGTACTTGAAATGTGCGGTGGCTCCAACGAATGGCTCGACAGCATAAAGAATCAGACCGATCGCATGGATGGACTTATAAAGGGGCTGTTACAGCTTTCAAAAAGCGGTGAGCTAACAGGAGAAGCGGAGCATATACTGTTTCCGCTAAGCGCTGCCGTTAATGAAATCGCCATGCCTTTCCATACGCTTGCCGAGCAAAAAGGGCATAAAATGCATTTTGACATCAAGCCCGGCATCGAATATAAAGGAAATGCCCAGGCTATAAGCACTCTTGTCTCAATCCTGTGTGATAACGCAATAAAATACGCGTCCGAGGGCGGCGAGATTTGTGTAAGCCTTTATAAAATGGGCAAAAGCACGCTTAAAACAGCAAAGCTGGTCGTTGAAAACGATACGGATATCGATGACAAGGAAGATCCTAATAGATTCTTTGAGCGGTTCTATCGCTCAGAGAGCTCACGGTCTCGCCAGACGGGCGGATATGGAATAGGACTTTCTGTTGCGCAGACAATAATAGAAAATCACAAAGGAAAAATTACTGTTTCAAAAACCGGAAGCAGAATAGTATTTACGGTTATATTATGATAGATCAGAAAGGAAGTATAAAAAATGGTATATATCATTTTAGCAGATGGATTCGAAGAAATTGAAGCAATCGAACCGTCAGACATTATGCGCCGCGCAGGTATAGAAGTGACAACAGTTTCAATTACAAACTCAAAATATGTCAAAGGCGCTCATGGGATAACAGTTGAAGCTGACGCTCTTATAACGAATATTTTAAATAACGATATGGCTCCGGCTGATATGGAAGTAGTTATGCTCCCCGGAGGCGAGGGACACGTTCTTCTTGACAAGTGCAACGAGGTTCACGCCTTGGTAAATGACGCACTTATTCAGGGAAAGTATATTGCCGCGATATGTGCCGCACCTTCAATACTCGGAAAGAAGCAGATCCTTATGGGTAAAAACGCGACCTGCTATCCGGGCTTTGAAAAATATTGCTACGGCGCAAATATAACAGGAGAAAAAGCAGTTGTTGACGGTAGGATCATAACAGGCAGAGGTCCCGGAGCGGCGGCTGATTTCGGCTTTACGCTTGTTACACTCTTAAAGGGCGCGGAAATCGCCGAAAAACTGAAGGAAGCAATGCAGTATAATGACTGATATATCAAAGGATGAAATACGCGCGGCAATAAAAGCAAAACGTCGCGCGCTTTCAGATATAGACATAAAAACTAAAAGCAAACGGATCACTGACAATTTACTCTCCCTCTCCTGTTTTTCAGAAGCCGTGACTGTTATGACATATCTTTCCGCATTCAAAGAGCCTGACACTTCGGAGATAATTGATTATCTGTATAAATCAGGCAGAAAAATCGTTGTTCCCATAAGCAACACAGCCGATTATACAATAACCCCATCTTATCTCCCCTCGCCTGATAATCTCGTTCGCGGAGCATACGGCATTTCGGAACCGTCAGAATGCATAATTGCCGATATTAATGATATTGATATTGCGCTTATACCCGGAATTGCGTTTGATTTGCGAGGTATGCGCGTCGGCTTCGGGAAAGGATATTATGACAGATTCCTTGAGCGGTTTGAGGGAATTAAAATAGGTATGTGCTATGATTTTCAGATGCTTAAATTTGTTCCTGCTTCAGAACATGATGTAAAAATGGATATTATAATTACGGAAAAGAGGATATATAATGATTTTTGATACACACGCTCATTATAATGACGAGCAATTTGATAATGACCGTGACGAACTGTTATCATCAATGAGCGAAAACGGTGTCGGGCTCATTATGAACGCCTGCTCAAATCTTGATGAAATACCGGATATATTATCAATATGCGAAAAGCATCCCTTTATTTACGGTGCTGTTGGAATACACCCGGAAGACGTAACAGGTCTTGCTCCCGATTACCTCGACAGACTCCGTGAATATTCAAAGCATCCAAAAATAAAGGCGATCGGTGAAATAGGACTTGACTATTATTGGACAACCGAAACGAAATCGGAACAGCAAAGGATATTGGGCGAACAGGTTGATCTGGCGCGCGAGCTTAAGCTTCCCGTTATAATTCATGACCGTGAGGCACATGGAGATTGCATCAGAATTCTTCGCGAACACAAGGTATATGAATGCGGCGGCGTTTTCCATTGCTACAGCGGCAGCACTGAAATGCTTCATGATGTAGTAGATGAGTTTGGAATGTATGTTGCGTTCGGCGGCTCGCTCACATTCAAAAATGCAAAAAAGAACCGTGCCGCAGCCTGCGCAGTGCCGCTTGATCGTCTCCTTATAGAAACGGACTCTCCGTATCTTTCGCCTGTACCATATCGGGGCAAAAGAAACAGCTCTATCTATCTTGTTGAAGTCGTTAAGCTTTTATCTGAACTCCGCGGTATTCCCGCAGAGGATATAGAGAGAATTACAGAAGAAAACGGAAGGCGGTTATTTGGAATATGAACCGATTAATTATAGACGGAGCCGAGCAGCTTGGGCTAAAACTCACCGAAACTCAGGCAGAACAGCTTGTGAGATATAATGATATACTCATAGAGCGCAACAAGACCGTCAATCTCACACGAATAACGGAACCGGGCGATGTCGTTTCAAAGCATTTTTTAGACAGTCTTACGCCTATTCTCACCTCTCACGTGAAAGGCAAAGTTATTGACGTAGGAACAGGGGCAGGATTTCCCGGACTGGTTCTGAAATGTGCTGTTCCAGAAATTGAGCTTACTCTACTTGATTCGCTCAACAAGCGCATAAACTTTCTTCGCGGCGCAGCGGATATTATGGGAATTACAGAAGGAATAAACTTCATTCACTCCCGTGCAGAGGATTGTGGGCTCTCACCTGAGCATCGCGAAAAATACGATACAGTAGTTTCACGCGCAGTCGCAAATCTCAGAACGCTTTCCGAATGGTGTCTTCCCCTCGTAAAACCGGGCGGTTTTATGCTTGCGCTCAAAGGGCCTCTTGCAGAGAGCGAGCTTCATGATGCCGAAAGGGCGATTACAACGCTTGGTGGTGATGTTTCGGACATATTTTCTGTTGATATTCCCTTCACCGAGCTTAACCATAAGATAATCGTTATAAAAAAAGTGCGACGTACTCCGAAACTTT
>JAFLUC010000035.1 GCA_022509005.1 Oscillospiraceae bacterium
TTCTTGACAAACTTAGGTCTGAAATCACTATACATCGCAAGAGCGTCCTGATATACAAGCACCTGTCCGTCACAGCCCGCGCCCGCGCCTATTCCGATTGTGGGAATATGTAAAAGACCCGAAATATATTCTGCAAGACTCGCCGGAACACATTCAAGCACTACGGCGAATGCTCCCGCTTCCTCAACAGCAAGCGCGTCGTCAATAAGCCGCTGCGCCGCTTCTAATGTCTTACCCTGAACCTTAAAGCCGCCGAATGCATTAACGCTCTGCGGAGTCATTCCGATATGTCCGCATACAGGGATAGAAGCGTCAACTATCGCTCTTATGTGGTCCTTAAACTTAACTCCGCCCTCAAGCTTTACCGCTCCGGCTCTGCCCTCCTGCATCAGTCTCCCTGCATTCTTCACTGCGTCATAGACCGATGCCTGATATGACATAAACGGCATATCGCATATAACAAGCGCATTTTCTGCGCCTCTTTTTACTGCACTGCAATGATGGATCATATCCTCCATTGTTACGGATAATGTATCCTCATAACCCAGCATTACCATACCCAGCGAATCACCCACAAGAATAGAATCCATTCCCGAGGCATCAACAAGCTTTGCGGTCGAATAATCGTATGCTGTTATCATTGTGATTTTCTCGCCGCGTTCCTTCATTGCCAAAAAATCAGCTGTTGTGGTTTTCATATATACCTCCTGAAATTTTGCGTCCGATCCTTCAGGCTGTCCTCTAAGCGGTCTGCAAACGGTATCGGCGCACATTTATTCAGTTTATGATTATAACACATTATTCACAGAATTACAATAGCAGTTCTCAAAAAAATAACTGTTTTTTGCCATAAAAAAACAAATGCCCTTTCAGCATAAATAGCCGACAGACACTTGTTTTTCTTTTTTCGAAAATCTTATATGATTAGGGAATGATTTATTCAATCCACGTTATTTATGTCTAATTAAACTCAAAATGCTTTACTCTTCAATAGATTGTTCTAAAACCCTATTGTACTCGGCTAATATAGAAGCCTCAAGTTTAAGACGCATTTCACGATTGATAGGATGTGCTATGTCTTTAAATTCACCTTCCTGCGTCTTCCGGCTCGGCATAGCCGTAAACAGTTTATCTTGTCCTTCAATTATTTTAATATCATGCACTACAAAGGAGTCGTCAAAGGTTACAGATACTACTGCTTTCATTTTACTGTCAGCAGAGCTGTCAGTTAGAATTTTCTTAACTCTAATGTCCGTAATCTCCAAGATTTTCACCACCTTCCTCTTACAAGGTTAATATATTTTGTGCTTGTAGTCTATCCAGTGATGTCTCAATCCCCTAATAGGGTGTATATGTACCGCGCTAATCAGTACTTATTTATATCATTTTATCGCATTTTTCGCTGTTTGTCAAGCTTTTTGTGCATATATTTTAAATTCATATTTTATTTTGGTTTTTTTTTGTAAATAATATAAAAAAGTTCAAAAAAAGGTTTGATTTTTTGTAGAATAGGTATATAATAGAATGGTATATATTAAATTTTTTTAGCTTAGTAAGAAATCACTTTCTTAAAAGGAGAACATTTGTTATGGAAAGATTTGCAATAAATGAATTAAAAAAAGGCGCTCATATCCACTTTATAGGAATAGGCGGAATAAGCATGAGCGGGCTTGCTCATATTGCACTCAGGGACGGCTTCAAGGTTACAGGCAGTGACCGCACAAAATCCGATGTTACCGATAAGCTTGAAAAAGAAGGTGCTGTTATATATGAAGGTCATGCACCCCAAAACGTAAACGGGGCTGATCTCGTTGTGCATACAGCAGCGGTCAAATCAGATAATCCTGAAATGGCGCAGGCAGAGGCTCTCGGAATAAGACTGATTGACAGAGCCGAATTCTTAGGCGCTGTTATGAAAAACTATAAGCACGCCGTAGGCGTTTCCGGCACACACGGAAAAACCACAACAACATCTATGCTTGCCCATGCGCTCATCCATACCGACATCGACCCGACTATTTCAGTAGGCGGTATGCTCGACTTAATAGACGGAAACATCCGCTGCGGAAAGTCGGATCTGTTTATAACAGAGGCTTGCGAATACACGAACAGCTTTCTGAAATTTTATCCGACAATAGCGCTCATAACAAATATAGAGGAGGATCACCTGGATTTCTTCACAGGAATTGAAATGATCCGCGAAAGCTTCCGCGCCTTTGCATATCTTACTAAGGGCATCGGTCATGTTGTAGCATACGGAGAGGACGAAAACATAAAAATCGCGCTTTGCGGAGCGTCTGAGCTTAATGTTATCACCTACGGCATGAACGACACAAACGATTACTATGCCGAAAATATCGTTTATAATGCTGGATATCCGTCATTTGATATCATGAAAAAGGGTGAGAAAATTTGTACCGTTTCACTCAATGTACCGGGCAATCACAATATTTTAAACACGCTTGCCGTAATTGCGGTTTGTGAGCTTTTGGGCGTTAATGCAAACGCTGCTACAAAGGGTATTGAAACCTTTAAGGGAACTCACCGCCGTTTTGAAAAGAAAGGCTTTGTGAACGGTGCAATTGTGCTTGACGATTATGCACATCATCCGACAGAGATCAAGGCAACGTTAAAAGCGGCAAAGGCGTTCCCGCATAACCGCATACGCTGCATATTCCAGCCGCACACATATTCAAGAACACGGACTCTTTGGGATAGCTTTGTAAATGCATTTGATGATGCCGACGAGCTTATTATCACTCATATCTACGCGGCACGCGAGGTATACGACGGAGTTACCGACCCCGACCGTCTCGCCGATGAAATTGCCGTAAAGGGTATCAACGCAAAATATATCGACTCGTTTGACGATATCGTGGATTATATCAAATCCACAGCAGAGGAAAACGATATTATTTTCACCATGGGCGCCGGCGATGTTACAAATATCGGACCCGCAATCATAGAGATGTAAATTAAAATACGGAGGCTCATTCAACAGAGTCTCCGCATTTGTATTTTATTTTATTTTTTTCCATGTGTCAATCGGATTCTGATCCTCATCCCAAAGGAATACCTTATCAGGCGCAAAGCCTACGTCAAAGATTTGTTTGATTCCGGTGACATCAAACAGCCTTACACCAGTAAGAATACCTTTTTCATCGTACCTTACGGCATAAAGCTTCAATTTCCCATCAACTGATGTGACGGTAATTTCCGTTCCGTTCACCGCAGCAATTTCAGATTTGGGCGGTTCTGTAGGTTCGGGCGTTGCGGTTGATTCCGGTGTTCCGGTCGGTTCCGGCGTTTCAGTTGGCTCCGGTGTTCCGGTCGGTTCCGGTGTTGCGGTTGGCTCCGGTGTTACTGTCGGTTCCAGCGTTGCGGTCGGCTCGGGTGTTCCGGTTGGCTCGGGTGTACCGGTTGGCTCGGGTGTTCCGGTCGGTTCGGGTGTTCCGGTCGGCTCGGGTGTTTCGGTCGGTTCGGGTGTTTCGGTTGGTTCCGGCGTTTCGGTCGGAACAGGTGTTGGCGGCAATGTCGGCTGTTCCGCCGACGCGTTGTATGCGACAACGGAAACATTGTCAATGTATGCTGTAGTTGATGCCGCCCACGAAATCATTGAAATATACTTTATCGTTGATTCCGTGATATCCTTGCTTCCCGATACTATCAGCTCATCTGTCATTCCGTCTGTGAATGTATAATAAAGCTTCTTTTCATTGACGTCCGCCGCAATCGTACCATGAACCCATGTATTTGAATAGTCCGGATATGCTGTATCGTTGATTTTAAAGTCGCCTGTGCTATCATTTACGCCTATTCCGAGCATTCCGACCTCCCAATAGCTGCTTGCATCTGCTTCGAGAAGTCCAAGCTGAATCCGCCCCGATCCCGGCATATACGCGTCATAGCTTACAGTGATATTCGGATACGAGCTTGTATAGGATGATACATCAAGCAGACCCTTGGCGAGTCTATTGGTTCCTGTTCCTGATTCAGATGTGAACTTAACTGCATAATTACCGTTCACTTCGCTCTCAAGCGCTGAATCGTTCGCCGCAGTTACGGCGGATACACTCATACGATTCGCATTTGTGAACCGCTTGTTCCCATCCTCAAAATCCCACAGATTGCCCTTTGCGTACACCTCTCTGTAAACGATATTCTTATCCGTCTCCTCCTCTGTCGGAACATAGCTTGTTGTCTTCGCATCGTCACTGTCTAAAAGAATATAATACTTATCATCGGAAACGAATCCGTAATCAGCATGATATGAAACACTTTCGCCGCTCGCAAGAAACGCTTTCCCCGTTTTTATATTTTTAATAAGCTTTCCGCTCGCATCAACGGCATTTACGGAGTAGTTTTTAAACGAGCTTGTATTTTCAAAATTCAGATAATAATCAATCGTGCTGCCTATAACATTTCCTGTTGAAATTCCCGTGTTTCCTTTCCAATAGAAATAGTAATTTCCGGTATTTTCATCATACCCGAAATTCTCCAGATACTTTTCATCCGCATAGAAGGTATGTCCCACTATGCTCTTAACATCCACGGGGGCTCTGAGCTCATTATTCTTTGAATCGATATAATGTATCCTGACCGTTACATACGGATTATACTCATCCGGCAAATTTCTGTCCCTTACGGCGGTTTCTCCGTTATGGACAGTCTTTACATATGACGCGTACTTTCTCATGTCCTCGGGAGCATTATCAGTACTTACATAATAGCCGATATGCGGCGGCTGGTTATACGCGCTGTTCTGCCCCGCTACCTGCATACGGTATGCTCGGTCATGCATCAATGTATACAACCTGTTATCTGTAGGAATTGTTGTCGTATACACCTTTAATGCTGTCGAATCACCCGAACGCATCACAACCTCTTCGCGCCAGTCTCCTACAAGATCCGCCTGAAGGCACGGATTATTTTTCGTATCGTTTATAGTTGTTCCGCATAATGTGGCAACTCGTCCGTCAGATGAATCATGAATACCCAGATATGTGTTTCGGGATCCCGGACCATCCATGAGCTCATCATCAACATCAGCATCCCAGAAAATACGGAAGTTTGCTGCGTATTGAGTCAATGAACCGCTTGAATTATAGTGGTTGAACCCGTCATCATCCTTATAGTCGGTTCCGTTTGCCCATACCTGATAATATCCGTCTCCGGTGTAATTTGCCATTATGCCTCGGCCTGTATCTCCCGTTGAATCTTTATGATAAGCTATAGTTCCGTCCTCCGGGTATACAACCGACATTCCATAAGGACCTGCTTCATGAACTATAAAATACTCCATACCGAAATGCATCGGATCATAATCCGCAAGATGCAGCGCGTCACCATGACCTCTTCCAAGATTCCATTCCGGCTCTAAATTACCGTTTTCATCAAGTCCGAGACAAAGGCTTCCGCTCAATATCTCATCCTTTCCGTCGCCGTCAACATCGCCTACCGTGCTGTTGTGATTGCCCTGACCGATAAATGAGGAATAGCCGCGATTATCAGTATTAAAATCACCGATCTGCACGAGTCTCTTATTCACCACATTATACGCCGTTGCGGTTGTTTTTGCATAATATCCGCGCCATGCGATCACTGACGGTGTTTTACCGTCAAGATACGCAACGGCTGTGAGGAACCGTTCTGAGCGATTGCCCCATCCATCGCCCCACTCGCTTATTGTTCCTCGCGGATGCGGGTAATAAATTGTGTCAAGCGCCGCGCCGGTATCACCTTGGAACAAGGTGTAAAATTCCGGTCCGGATAGAACTCTGCCGCCGGTATCGCCACCGTTTTCCATCCGGCGGTAGTCCGCTGTGTTATCAGTCGATTTTATCGCGCTGTCGCCCGATGCCTGTGAGACATAATTACCCTGTCCGTCCTTCGTTCCCGGCGCCGTTTTAAAAGCGATTTCAGCCTTGCCGTCAAGATCAAAGTCATACGCGGCAATCTGTGTAAAATGCGCGCCCGCGTTTATGTTTTTACCCATATCTATCCGCCACAGCTTTTCTCCGTTCAGTCTGTAGCAGTCTATATATACGTTTCCGTTATGCTTTGCATCCTTGCCTGAATCAAATGAGTTTCCCGGCTCCCATTTTAGTATAATTTCATATTCGCCGTCACCGTCAACATCGGCGCACTCGGCATCGTTCGCACTGTAGGAATATGTCGCGCCATCATCCTCGCTCACAAAATCCGCGGGCTTATCGAGCGGTATTGAAAGATAATACCTTTCACTGTTGGCGCTGCCGGACACGGCGGCATCATAGTCGCTCCATACCGATACAGCCTTGCCGCTCAAAACATTCTCGCCGCTCTTTACAACGGTGTATGTATCACTCGCCTTTCCGCTTGTATCGGTGTAGCATGTTCCTTTTGAAACCGCCGCCGCGATCCTTGTCGTTCCTCTGTATATATCATAGGTGGTATCGTAATTCTCCGTTCCCAAAAGCCGCCACGAAATGAAAACTCCTCTTGAAAGCTTGACCGCAACAGTTCCCCGGTCAAGATATTCCATTTGAACAGCAGTATCGCTCCCTGCCGTTTTAATAATATTTGTATCCTCCGCGATAACAGCCGCAGGTATCGTTCCTGCCGCCATTGCCGCAGCAATCAGAAATGCTATATATTTTTTCATGTTCATCTCCTCATTTTTTTATATTTAATTAAGTATATCATACTATCAGAAGTTTTTCCAATAAAAATGACATCGTTTTTGTATGAAAATCAGTCTATTATCATTTATATTTAAAATATTGCCAAACGGTCATATTTATCATAACATATACATATATTATTATACGATTTATTATGTAAATCCTGTTTTTTCGACAAAATCTCTTGACTATTTTTAAAAAAACAACTATAATATGAGTTAGATTATTTTATGTCTGTTGGACAAAGTGAGAGGGGTTACAAAATTGAGTAAGCTTCATATGGGGATTGACGTTGGTTCAACCACCGTTAAGATCGTTGTTCTCAACGAAGAAAATAAAATATTGTATTCGGAATACAGAAGACATTTCTCAGATATAAAAAGTACAGTTCTCGGACTGTTTGACGAGGTCAGAGAGGTCGTTGGCGAAACGCCCTTCACAGTTGTAATTACAGGCTCAGGCGGACTTTTGCTGTCAAAAATGCTGGGATTGCAATTTGTTCAGGAGGTTATCGCTAATAAAAATGCAATTGAGATGTTCCTGCCCGGTACAGATGTCGTTATTGAGCTTGGCGGCGAGGATGCAAAGATTCTCTATCTTTCAGGCGGTCTTGAACAGAGAATGAACGGCACATGCGCAGGCGGTACAGGCTCATTTATTGACCAGATGAGTATTCTTCTTAAAACAGACGCTGACGGACTGAATAAACTGGCAGAAAAGCACACGACCATTTATCCTATTGCCGCACGATGTGGAGTCTTCGCGAAATCTGACGTCCAGCCGCTCCTTAACGAAGGCGCAGCGCGCGAGGACGTTGCAGCTTCAATTCTTCAGGCGGTTGTTACACAGACAATTTCAGGACTTGCCCAGGGCAGACCTATAAAGGGGAATATAGTATTTTTAGGCGGTCCGCTTCACTTTCTGCCGCAGCTGCGCAGACAATTCGAGGAAACACTTAAGGATAATGCAGATTCCTTCAATATCCCTGATAACGCTCAGATTTTTGTTGCGCTCGGCGCTGCAATGATGTTTGAGGGTTCGGACGAGCGCACTATTGCCGAGCTTAAGGACAAGCTTATATCATCAAAGGGTGTTGACGCGGAAATCACGCGTATGCCAAAGCTTTTTGAAACAGAGGCAGACAAGAAGGAATTTGACGAGCGCCACGCCAAAGATACAGCGGTACGCGGTGATATAACTAAGGCTAAAGGTCCTGTATTTCTTGGTCTTGATGTCGGATCGACAACAATCAAATGCGCCGTAATAAATGAAAATGATGAGATCATATATTCATATTATGCAAAGAACGAGGGCAGCCCTATAACCTGCGGTCTTAAGATCATGAAGGAGCTATACTCACAGCTCCCCAAGGACGCTTACATAGCAAACGGCTGCACAACAGGATATGGCGAGCTTTTGTTAAAAACCGCGTTCAGAATCGATGAAGGCGAAATTGAAACAATTGCGCACTACAAGGCTGCAAACCACTTCTCACCAGGCGTTGATTTTATAATCGACATCGGCGGTCAGGACATGAAGTGCATGAAGATAAAGGACGGAGTTATCGACTCAATAATGCTTAACGAGGCATGCTCCTCAGGCTGCGGTTCTTTTATACAGACCTTTGCCGAAGGTCTCGGAATGGATTCGATAAGCTTTTCAAAGGAAGCACTTGTTGCGGACAATCCTGTTGATCTCGGCACACGCTGTACCGTATTTATGAATTCACGTGTTAAGCAGGCACAGAAAGAAGGAGCAACGGTCGGCGATATAAGCGCCGGTCTCTCCTACTCAGTTGTACGAAACGCACTGTATAAGGTTATTAAGCTGCGCGACACATCGCTTATGGGCGACAAGATCGTTGTTCAGGGTGGCACATTTAACAATAATGCTATTCTGCGCTGCTTTGAGCTGCTTATAGACAAAAACGTCATAAGACCGGATATTGCCGGTATCATGGGCGCGTTTGGTTCGGCTCTAATTGCAAAGGAGCGCTGGAACGGCGGCGAGTGTGATATTATAACAGCCGACGAAATTGACAGCTTCACTTTCAATACACAGCTCACGCGCTGTCCGAAATGCAATAACCATTGTCAGCTTACAATTACCGATTTCGGTGACGGCGGAAAATTCATATCAGGCAACCGATGCGAGCGCGGCGCTGGCGAAGAAAAGAAAAACAAAGATATTCCTAATCTTTATGATTATAAATACAAGCGCGCATTCCAATATAAGTCCCTTAAAGAGAGTGAGGCTCTGAGAGGCGTTATTGCTATGCCGAGAGTTCTTAATATGTATGAGAATTTCCCGCTTTGGCACACCTTCTTTACTGAGCTTGGTTTCTCTGTTAAGATTTCCGGCAGGAGCACACATAAGCTATATGAAAAGGGTATCGATTCGATACCGTCAGAGAGTGCGTGCTATCCGGCAAAAATTGTTCACGGCCATATTCAGGATCTAATTGATAAGGGATATAAAAACATATTCTATCCGTGTATTCCGTATGAACAGATAGAATACAGTGCCGCAGGAAATCACTTCAATTGTCCTATGGTAACATCATACCCTGAAGTTATATATAACAATATGGACGCTGTGAGAGAGCCGGATATGAATTTCATGTATCCGTTTATAAATCTTGCAGACAAGCCGTCATTTAAGCGTCAGATGACTAAGGCATTGAAGGAAAAATACAACATATCATTTAAAGAAATAAGCGCAGCGGCTGAAAAAGCATTTGCGGAGCTGCAAAATTATAAGAATGATATACGCAAGAAGGGCGAAGAAACGATCAAGTGGCTTAACGACCATAACAAGCGCGGAATCGTTCTCGCCGGCAGACCGTATCATATTGATCCTGAGATCAATCACGGTATTCCCGATATGGTTAATTCTCTCGGTTTTGCGGTTCTCACAGAGGACAGTGTAGCCCACCTCGGACATCTTGAAAGAGATATACGAGTTGTCGATCAGTGGGCATACCATACAAGACTTTATGAATCCGCCGCTGAGGTTATAAGAAATGACAGACTGGAGCTTATCCAGCTCAACTCATTCGGATGCGGACTTGACGCAGTTACAACCGATCAGGTTATGGAGATACTGCAGTCACATGAAAAGATATATACAACGCTAAAAATAGACGAGGTTTCAAACCTCGGTACGGCAAGAATACGCGTTCGTTCGCTGAAAGCTGCCGTAAAGGAACGAGTTGACAACGAATTTGTTCCGGCAAAGGTTGAGGATTACACAATTAATCGTGTGCGCTTCACAGAAGAGGAAAAGAAAAATCATACGATCATATTCCCTCAGATGTCTCCGGCGCATTTCGGATTATTCGAGGCGGTGTTCCGTGCCTGCGGCTATAACACAATGGTGCTTGAGCACGCTACGGCAGAAGACGTTGAAGCAGGATTAAAGAGTGTTAATAACGATGCATGCTATCCGTCAATCATGGTAACAGGTCAGCTTGTAAACGCGTTTATAAGCGGAAAATGTGATCCTGACAGAACATCGGTTATGATCACGCAGACCGGCGGCGGCTGCCGCGCAACAAACTACATAGCATTTTTAAGGAAAGCGCTTAAAGAAGCGGGCTACGCCAATGTTCCCGTAATTTCACTTAACGTATCGGGACTTGAAGGCAATCCTGGCTTTAAGATCACCCCGAAGCTCGTTGACGGTGCGCTGAAAGCCGCAACCTGGGGCGATTTACTCCTTGCCTGTTCGCAGAGAATACGCCCCTACGAGATACATGAGGGTGAAACAAACGCCGTATATGATAAATGGCAGAAGCGGCTTTATAATGACCTTGTTAAATGGAATACAAAAAAGCTTAAGCTTAAAAAGGTTATCGACGAGATCATTGATGATTTTGACGCTATACCGATTGATGAAACGGTAAAGAAGCCGAGAGTCGGAGTTGTCGGCGAAATTCTTGTTAAGTTCCATCCGGACGCAAATAATGACGTTGTAGGTGTTATTGAGCGCGAGGGCGGCGAAGCGGTTATGCCGGGTCTTACGGACTTTATGCTGTACTGCTTATATAACAACAACTTCAAGCGCGATAACCTTGGCATGAAAGCCTCAACCGCAAGACTTTGCAATCTCGCAATATGGGGAATTGAATCCTTCCGCAAGCACGCAAAGAAGCGGATGGAGGCAAACCCCAAGTTCGCATTCCGCGCGCCTGGTCATATTGCCGAAATTGCCGAAGGCGCAAAGAGCGTTCTCCAGCTCGGACACTGTACCGGCGAGGGATGGTTCCTCACCGGAGAGATGATTGAGCTTATTAATTCAGGAGTTCCGAACATAGTATGTGTTCAGCCGTTCGCCTGTCTGCCGAACCACGTAACCGGCAAGGGCATGATCAAGGAGCTGCGCCGGCAGTACCCGCAGTCAAACATTGTCGCAATCGACTATGACCCGGGCGCTTCTGAGGTAAATCAGCTCAACCGTATCAAGCTCATGATGGCAGTAGCTTTTGAAAACCTTAAAAATAACGAGCCAAAATGCGCGGATGGAACCTGCGACTTTGACCCGATAAAGAAAAAGCACTATGATAAATTAAAGGCGTCAGCCGCTAGATAAGTAATAGGGCTATGAATAAAATGATTAAATCATCATTTTGTTCATAGCCCTTTAAACAAGTCAATCTTTTATGAGATTTTTTTATAACTTATCAATATTTTCTACCAATATTTTTATTACGGAATATAGTATATTACATTTATCTTCTTTTGCGTTATCAACAGAATCAATAATTCTTGATAACTTATTATCTGTATGATTGGAAATATCAAGTAAGAGATAATCTGTACTAACATTTAAAACCTGTGATATTATTATCAAGGATTCTATAGATAACGCTCTGGTTCCTCTTTCTATATGACCTATATGTGCAGTAGACAGATTACAAGCCTCCGCTAATTTTTCTTGTGTCAAATTTTTTTCTTTTCTCACTTTACGAATTCGTCTGCCCAAAGATTCATAATCAAACCCGCTTCTCATATATCTATCACCTCTTAGCATTAATTATATACCAATAGTTTATTTTTATTAAGGCATTATTAGAATTAATTATTGACTAATAGCATTATTTATGATAAAATATTATTAAAATTTCGGTTTTATTTTATTATAATGGAGGACTATATCATGAAAAAACCAATCAACAAAATAATAATTGTAATGCTGATAATTATTCCAATAATTATGGGAATTGCGGCGGCAGCGAAATATACCGGGTATATTGATTATGATTCAATTTATAACCCGAAAAATTATGAATCGAATTTTGACGAGGGAACGGTTATCGCTGTAATGCAGCCGGTTGAATGGTGTGGAACGGAACAGGAATATATTGATCATGGTGTTTTTGATGATATTGATTACAGTCAAATTAATATAATCTCAAAATGCACTGAGCCATCAGATGACAAGCTTGGGGACGTTATACTTATTCAGCTCACAGATCCGGGACGTGAAATGGTTCTAGCGGTTATAGAAACGCTTAAAAGTAACCAATATGTGATTTATTCAATGCCCAACTACCGAGAGTCACCTGAGGGTAGCGGAGATGTCGGAACAACCGACGAAACATATGAATATTACCTGACAGACGGAGTATTTGAATTTGAAATAAAAGGCAACGGTACGGAAATTCTTGCTCTTTATAAAAATAATATGTTGGTATCGTCGGCAATAGGCTCGCAGATTTATGTAGCAGGCAAAGACTTTGATACGCTGACAGCGTTTTATTGGTCTGGACTTGATACAATGAAGCCGATTCAAAACAGTATTTCATTCATGTATCAGGAAGTAATGGACGCGCCTCTAAAACCTGTGACCGAACCGCTTTATGGCGATGTCCCTTCTGTATATCTGACAGGCGACATTACCGATATGTCAAAACAAACACGCGTAACACTAGGGATGAAATATGTAAGCGAAACACAGACAATCGAGGGCTACGTTTCTGCAAAATGGCAGGGCAACTATTCTCTTAATTTTGATAAGAAAAATTATGCTATCAAAGTATATAAAGATGAGAATTGCAAGAAAAAGCTTAAAACAAAATTCAAGGATTGGGATTCTTCAAACAATTATGTACTAAAGGCAAACTGGATTGACTCTACTCAGGCGAGAAATATAGTATCGGCTCGACTATATTCTACTCTGCCGGGAAGCACAATGCCAAACGGTTCAACAGGAGTAATAGACGGATTTCCGGTAAGGCTTTATTTAAACGGCGAATACAGGGGCTTATATACTTGGAATAAACCAAAGAAAGGCTGGACATTCGGTCTTGATAACGAGGATGGCAGCGAGCTTTTATATTCGGCTGAATACGGTCTTGGCTCGTGTCTGTTCGAGCGCAGATATTCGCGCGATAAATGGTGGGAGCTGCAATTCCCGGACGAGCATGAAAGTGCCGATGAAATGGACAGGGTTACAGGCTTTGTTGCGGAATGTACCGATGAAGAATTTAGGAATCATATCGGTGAATATATGGATTTTGACAGTCTCTTGAATTTTTATGTATTCTCACAGATTATCATGAACATTGACGGATGCGGCAAAAATACAAACATGGCAACACTCGACGGTAATTTATGGTACATAAGACCATATGATCTTGACGCAGTTTTCGGTATAGAGTGGTATGGCTGGAAATTAAAGAATTACACTACCGACATGAGCGAGGAATATATGAGGAATAATGTCTTGTGGCGTAAGCTTGAAGATAATTTTCCGAAGGAGATCTATGACAGATATATTCTGCTCAGAAACAATCAGTTAAGCGAGGAAAACGTTTTAATGGCATTCCAGTCATTCATGAATGAAATAGGCGAAGAATATTACGCTGAGGACTTGCAGCGTTGGAGTAATCAACCGAGCCGGAATTATATGTACAACCAGATTGTAAACTTTGTAAATACACGCTATCCGTATCTTGATGAATATATGGAAAAGTTTAATAGCTAAACGAATATGCAGAGAGGTCGCGGAGCACTAAGCTTTGCGACCTCTTTGTTGAAATATTTTGTTAATTAACCTTCCTTGTCCCAAAGGCCAAGATACAGTTTTGAATAGTTAGTGTCGTTCTCCTTCATTGCGGCGATTGCCGAACGGGGATGAACGTTCAATATACCGGTGCAGAGATACGGAACATCATAGCCCCATACCACTCCCTGCTCTTTAAGCTTAAGTATTTCGGTTTCAACAAATTTTAATACCGGGATGAGCTTATACTTCGGATTCTTCAAAAATCCCATGAGCTGCTCCATCATGCAGTTTCCTGCGCCGCGTCCCATGCCTGCCATTGTAGCGTCAAGATAGCTTACTCCGTATGAGCATGCCTCGATTGTATTTGCAAACGCAAGCTGCTGATTGTTATGCGCATGAATACCTCTCTTCTTGCCATACTTCTCCGTCATATCACGGTACTTTCTGGCAAAAGCACCCACCTGCTCCGGATAAAGCGAACCGTAGCTGTCTACAAGATAGATAACGTCTACCGGACTGTTTCCAAGAAGCTCAAGCGCCATATCGATATCGCTCTCACGCGCTGTTGAAATAGCCATGATATTACATGATGTTTCATATCCCATCTCGTGACAATATTCAATCATTTCTATTGCCGCAGGCATCTGATAAATATACGTCGCTATACGAATCATATCTATAACGCTGTCCTGCTTCGGGATAATGTCCTTCTTGAAATCCGTTCTTCCAACGTCTGCCATTACGGCAATTTTCAGATCTGTATTGTTCTCGCCTACAATTCCTCTTATCGATTCCTCATCACAGAACTTCCATTTGCCGAACTCGTTTACATCAAACAGCTCCTTTGACGCCTTGTAGCCGAATTCCATGTAATCCACGCCCGCCTTGATATTCGTTTCATAAAGCTTTTTTACAAACGAATCCTCAAAGAAGAAGTTGTTTACAAGTCCTCCGTCACGAATTGTTGCATCAACGACCTTAATATCAGGTCTGAACTGCATTATGTTTCCTTGTCTTTCCATTTTTTATAAATCCTCCTACCGTATTACATTTGGCACTAAAATATTCTTAATGCCGCTACAAATCGGTATTATACTACTTTTTTATCGATTTGTCAATAAAATTTGTTGTTTTACTGATAAAATAAAATTTTTTTCTAAAAAAGACTTTATTTTTTATATTTTCTATGATATAATATATCCAATATTCAGAGGAGGTGTATCTTATGAAGCACGTAAAAACTTTAAATAAAGCTAATTTAAAGGAAACTGCTGTTCACGGCGGATGCGGCGAGTGCCAGACTTCATGTCAGTCAGCTTGTAAGACATCATGTACAGTAGCTAACCAGAAGTGTGAGCACAAAGACTGATAGTCTTAACTTCTGAAAATCAAACTGTTACGCTTGACGCCTGAATAACTCGTGTCAAGCGTATTGTTTTGATTGCCGTATTATTTTTGAAAGGATTTTGATTTAATTGATACATAAATATAAGCTTTTTGATATGTGCATTGTTCTTGACGTATATTCGGGCGCCGTTCATGTGGTTGACGAATGTATGTATGATATGCTTGATTATCTTTTTGAACCGTTTCTCCCAGAGAGCGAATGCCCCGCATTTATTATTGACGAGCTTTCGGGTAAATATTCGGTTTCCGATATAAAAGAAAGCTATCTTGAAATCTGTGAGCTTGTGAATGCCGGTCAGCTCTTTACCGATGACTGCTACAAGCAGTTTGCCGAAAACTGGAACAAACAGAGCATTGTAAAAGCGCTTTGCCTCCATATCGCTCACGACTGCAACATGCGCTGTAAATACTGCTTTGCAGGCACCGGTGAATATCACGGCGCGCGTGGTATGATGAGCGCGGAAACAGGAAAAAAAGCGATAGATTTCGTAATTGCAAACAGCGGTAACAGAAATAACATTGAAATCGACTATTTCGGCGGAGAGCCGCTTATGAATTTCGAGGTCGTTAAAGAGATTACCGATTATGCTATGAAACAGGGCGAAAAGCATGGCAAAAATTTCCGTTTCACATTAACAACAAACGGTCTTCTTCTTGATGAGGAGAAGAAAAAATATATTAACGAGAATATGTCAAATGTCGTTCTCAGTATTGACGGACGCAAGGATGTAAACGACCGCATGCGCCCGACTCCTAATGGAAAAGGTACATATGATGAAATTTTGCCGAAATTCCTTGATATTGCCGAAAGCCGCAATCAGGATAAATATTATGTAAGAGGTACGTTCACCGCATTTAATAAAGATTTTGCAGAGGATGTTATACACCTTGCCGATCTTGGCTTCAAGCAGACCTCAGTAGAGCCGGTTGTCGCGCCTGATGATGCGGAATATGCGCTGCATGAGGAAGATATTCCTGTGATTTTTGAACAATACGAAAAGCTTGCGGCCGAGTACATTAAGCGCTGGAAGAACGGAAACTGGTTCAATTTCTTCCATTTTATGATTGATCTTGACCAAGGCCCATGTGCAATCAAGCGTCTTTCAGGATGCGGAGCCGGTCACGAATATCTCGCAGTTGCAGCGGACGGAGATCTCTACCCCTGCCACCAGTTTGTCGGAAACAAGGATTTCCTGATGGGCAATGTCCATGACGGAGCTGTTAACAAGGATATCCGAAACTATTTTGAAAAGTCAAATATATATACAAAGGATAAATGCAAAAGCTGTTTCGCAAAGTTTTACTGCAGCGGGGGATGCAGCGCGAACGCATTTAATTTCAACGGTGATATAAATAAGCCGTATGCCCTCGCCTGTGAATTTGAAAAAAAGCGCGTTGAATGTGCAATTGCAATAGAAGCGGCAAAAAAATTAGAAGACTAAAAAAAGCAGCTGCGGGTTTAATGCCCGCGGCCGCTTTTTATATCCACTCCTTTTTTTTGTGATAAACGAACGCTGAAGATACAAGGCATACCTCTTCCGCCCCCGCAGCTTCAAGCACGACCCTGCACTCATGCATAGTACTCCCAGTTGTGTGAATATCATCGAATAAGATTATTCTCTTTCCTTTCACATCATCACATACCTTAAATGCATCTCTGACATTTGCGGAACGATCAGCCGTTTTTATACTGCTCTGCGGCGCTGTATGTTTGCATCTCACAAGAAGCTTTTCCATTTTGATCCCAAGCTCCTTTGCTATGTACTGAGCCATAATTTCCGACTGATTAAACCCGCGTTCACGATATCGTTTGTCAGACAGCGGTACAGGAACAATGCAATTATAATCTTTTAATTCTTCCTCTTGTTTTAACCGTTCTGCCGCAGCCATTCCGAGAATATGCCCAAAAGCATAATTCCCATTGAACTTGAATTTCAAGAATATCTCACGAAACAGCCCCCGGTAATAAAACGGTGCGAATGTATAATCCTCAAACGCTTCTCCAAAAAACAAAATCACGCCCTCTACAAAATCAAGCTCTTCAAAACATTTCCGGCAAATACACGTACTTTTATATACATACACAGCATTTTCATCGGTGAAGCGTTCGCGACAGCCGCAGCACAGAAATGATTTTGATTTTTTCCATAATCTATTCCATATACTCATGTTTTTTATCCCTACCGTAAAAGTTCAAGCTGTTAACTTTTTATACATTTATTATACAGAATTCAGCCCATCCTGTCAACCGCCAAATAACACAGGACAGCATATCCAAAAATACGCGTTCTTCCTTGACAAAAAACCGATCAGATGATATAATCAAAAAACAGTGATTTTAATACTACATAAACTAAGGAGGCGGCTTGAGGTAATTGAAAAAGGTTTTCTATTACATAAAACGATATTATGTGATGCTGCTTATGGCAATTGCGCTGCTTTTTGTCCAGGCGATGTGCGACCTTGCGCTGCCCGATTGCATGTCTGATATCGTTAATGACGGAGTTCTCGGTGGAAGCATTCCGCTTATTATGAAGTATGGCGCGCAAATGGTGGGCATAACACTTTTAGGAACTGCCGCCTCGGTTATGGTTGGATTCTTTGCAGCGAAGATTGCCGCAAACACATCACGTGATATAAGAAGTGATGTATTCAAAAAGATCGAGCTGTTCTCGAATGCTGAATTTGACAAATTCTCCACCGCGTCACTTATAACAAGAACAACAAACGATATTACCCAGATTCAGATGCTGCTTATCATGCTCGTAAGAATGGTATTCTACGCCCCCATTCTCGGTGTAGGCGGCACGATAAAGGCACTTGATAACAGTAAAGAGCTTTCCTGGGTTATCGTTGCGGGAATTTTAGCGCTTGTATGCTTTATACTGTTCATTCTTCTTGTTGCAATGCCTAAGATGAAGCTTATGCAGAAGCTCGTTGACAGACTTAATCTTGTAAGCCGTGAAAATATCGAAGGCATGCTTGTAACCCGTGCATTTAACTCACAGCAATTTGAATATAAACGTTTTGATAAAGCAAACAGCGACCTCACCGGTGTGCAGCTTTTTGTGAACCGTCTCATGGTTATGATGCAGCCGATAATGATGGTGATCATGAATCTGGTAAACGTAATGATAATATGGTTCGGTTCAAAGCTTGTTTCATCATATAAAATAGATCTCGGAACAATGATGGCATTTATGCAGTATGCAATGCAGATCATAATGTCATTCCTCATGCTCTCGATGATGTTCATTCTCATCCCCCGCGCGGCTGTCAGCGCGCAGAGAGTCCAGGAGGTGCTTGAAACTCCGCTATCGATACTCAACAAACGCGGAGCCGCAGACTTTGACGACGATAATTTCAGCGGAGAAATCGAGTTCCGCAATGTATCCTTTGCATATCCCGGCGGTGACGGTTACGTTCTGCATGATATCAGCTTTACCGCAAAAGCAGGTGAAACCACCGCAATAATCGGCGCAACAGGAAGCGGTAAATCAACACTTGTAAATCTTATTATACGCTTTTACGATGTTCAGAAGGGCGAGGTTATCGTATCCGGCAAAAACGTAAAGGATGTAAGAATCGGCAGTCTCAGACGACATATCGGCTTCGTTCCGCAGAAGAGCATATTGTTTTCCGGAACGATAAAATCAAATCTGCAATACGGCAATAATAATGCGGATGAGGAGCTTATCCTTAAAGCCGCCCGCGTTTCACAGGCTAAGGAATTTATTGACGGCAAACCCGAACATTATGACTTCCCTATCGCTCAGGGCGGCTCAAATGTCTCCGGCGGTCAGAAACAGAGACTTGCTATTGCGAGAGCGCTTGTAAAGGATGCGCCGATATGTATATTTGACGATAGCTTTTCAGCACTCGATATGAAAACAGACAGGATTCTGCGCCAAGCGTTAAACGACGAGCTTAAGGGCGGAACCTTTATAATAGTGGCGCAAAGAGTAGGAACTATAATGAACGCGGAGCAGATCATAGTTCTTGATAACGGCAGAATCGCAGGAAAAGGCACGCATAAGGAGCTGCTTAAAACCTGCCCTGAGTATTATCAGATCGCCTCATCACAGCTTTCTGAGGAGGAACTTCAAAATGCCGGGACCTAATCGTATGATGGGCGCACCCTCAAAGGGCGCAAAGGATACAAAAAAAACCTTCAAAACATTGCTTAAATATCTTGCTCCGTATAAAATAAGGATATTTATAGTAATGATATTCGCTGCTATGTCCAGCGTATTTTCAATCGTGGGACCGAAGCTGCTCGGTAAGGTTACAACAAAGCTCACTGAGGGACTTATCGCATACTATCTCGGTACAGGGCTTTATACTGACTTTGTATATATGGCAAGGATCATTCTGATCCTCATAGGACTGTACCTTGTCAGCGCGCTCTGTTCATATATCCAGAGCTGGATCATGACAGGCGTATCAATAAAGGTTACATATAATCTGAGAAAAGAAATATCAAAGAAACTGCAGCGTCTTCCGCTGGGTTACTATGACACGCATTCAAACGGCGATATTCTTTCGAGGATAACAAACGACGTCGATCTGATTTCACAAACACTTAACCAAAGCATATCTCAGCTTATAACCTCGTTTGCAACAATAATCGGCGTAATCGTGATGATGCTGTCAATAAGCCTTCTTATGACCGCGGCGGCAATGATTGTAATCCCCGCCTCGCTCGCAATAGTGATGCTTGTTGTGAAGAAATCACAAGGCTTTTTCAAGGCGCAGCAGGTCTCACTCGGTAAGCTCAACGGTCATATTGAAGAAATGTACGGAGGGCATACTGTTATACAGTCCTTCAATAAACAAGCTGACAGCATTAATCAGTTTGAGGAAATTAACGATGAGCTTTGCAATTCGGCATGGAAATCACAATTTTTCACAAGCCTTATGCAGCCGATTATGCAGTTTATAGGAAATCTCGGCTACGTTGTCGTATGTATTTTAGGCGGCTATCTCGCAGTAAAAAAAGTGGTTGATGTCGGTGATATACAGGCGTTTATCCAGTATATGAGAAGCTTCACAATGCCTATAACGCAGCTTGCATCAATCTCAAACACATTACAGCAGACGATGGCGGCATCAGAACGCGTCTTTGAATTCCTTGACGAGGAGGAGGAAACTCCTGAACGCGATAATATCCGTGATATGGACTTCCGAGGCAGAGTTGAATTTGAAAACGTATTCTTTGGCTATAATGAGAATAAAATTATTATACATGACTTCTCGGCAAAAATCAAACCGGGACAAAAAGTTGCGATTGTCGGACCAACGGGCGCCGGAAAGAGTACGATTATAAAGCTTCTGATGCGTTTTTATGACATCAACTCCGGCAAAATCACAATTGACGGCAACGATATCATGGACTTTCGCCGCAGCGAGCTTCGTTCCCTGTTCGGAATGGTGCTCCAGGATACATGGCTGTACAATGCCAGCATTATGGATAATATCCGTTATGGTACATTTGACGCAACCGATGAGGAGGTAATTGCGGCGGCAAAGGCCGCTCACTGCGATGAATTCATCCGTTCCCTGCCCGGCGGATACAATATGATACTAAACGAGGAAGCCAGCAATATCTCCCAAGGTCAGAAGCAGCTGTTTACAATAGCGCGCGTAATCCTTGCTGATCCGAAAATCCTGATTCTTGACGAGGCTACAAGCTCAATCGATACACGAACAGAGATACTTATACAATCTGCAATGGATGAGCTGATGAAAGGCAGAACAAGCTTCGTTATAGCACACCGTCTCTCGACAATCAAGAATTCGGATTTAATTCTCGTTCTCTATGAGGGCGATATAATAGAACAAGGCAGCCACGAAGAGCTGCTTGCTCAGAACGGCTTCTATGCAGGCCTATATAACAGCCAGTTTGAATAAATCTGGGTAAAGGAGGAATATAAGAATGAGCAATAAAATAGATATAGATGAAGAGCTTACCGAAAAGGATAAGAAAGAAACAAAACCAGCTCCCAATAAAAAGCTTGCTCTTGCTGTAATAGCAGCAATATTAGTGATTGCGGCAGGAATAGCGGCATTTTTCATACTGAACAACACTCGTTATGTCAAAACTGACAATGCCAAGGTTGCGGTTGACCTTTATAAAATACAAGCAGATAAAGACGGCAAGCTTGTAAAATTTGACGTATACGAAAACAAGTATGTGCAAAGCGGCGATGTTCTCGGCAGAATTGACGGCGGCACCTATATAAAAGCCCCGTCGAACGGCGAATTTATAGAAATAGACGCGTACAAAGGCGACTATGTGACAGCCGGTGAGACACTTGCCATACTTGGAGATACTGATGATATCTATATTAATATAAATATTGAGGAGAGCGACATCAGAAAAATCAAAGCAGGGCAGAAGGCCATTGTATCACTTGACGCATGCCCCGGCAAAAAATTCAAAGGAGTTGTCACAGAGGTTGACAACATGACCTCAAACGCACTTTCCGGCAATATGACGAGCTATTCCACCTCCGGTACATATACAAAAACAACACAGCTTATCCCTGTGAAGGTTAAACTTACAGATCCGGAGGTATATCTTGGTGATATCATTGGAACAAATGCTACAGTAAAGATAAAAGTGAGATAAATACTTTCATGCAGCGTAGGCGGCAGCCTTCGCTGTTTTCTTGTATGCTCAATAAATTGGCTTAAAAGGGTTGAAATACAAGGTAAAATGTGATATACTATGTGTATATATATAGATACGAAAGGATATGACCATAGTGGATTTACCATTAAAGGAAATCGAGCTTGCCGAGGAACGACTCAAAAATACAATTCATCAGACAAAGCTTGAAAAATCGACTACTTTCTCTTCAATGACAGGCGGAGAGATTTATTTGAAATATGAAAATCAGCAGAAAACAGGCTCTTTTAAAATAAGAGGAGCTTCAAATAAAATTGCCGCGCTTGTTGAACGCGGCGAAATAACAGCAGCCGTTGCATCATCAGCTGGCAACCATGCGCAGGGTACCGCCTACGCTTCAAAGGTTCATGGTATTCCGGCAATCATCTGTATGCCTAAATCAACGCCTATTGCAAAGGTTGAAGCTACAAAGGGCTACGGCGCAAAGGTAGTTCTTCACGGCGACTGCTACGATGACGCATACGCAAAGGCATGCGAGATAGTGGAAAAAGAGGGCGCAACCTTCGTTCACCCCTATGACGATTTAGAGGTTATGGCAGGTCAGGGTACTATAGGGATAGAAATCCTTAAAGCCCTCCCTACCGTTGATATTATCATTACCCCCGCAGGCGGCGGCGGTCTTTTAGCAGGAGTTGCAGCGTGCATTAAGCAGATTAACCCGAGAGTTAAGGTTATCGGCGTGCAGGCGGAAGGCGCTCCGGCAATTGCAAAATCATTTAAGGAAAAGAAGCATTGCGAAACAGAATCATCACTCACGATTGCAGACGGTATTTCTGTTAAAAATCCCGGACAAACTACAGTTGAGCTTATAAACAAATACGCTGACGATGTCGTTACCGTATCGGATGCAGAAATTTCAGAAGCTATTCTGCTTCTCATGGAACGCACAAAGCAGGTCGTTGAGCCGGCAGGCGCGACCCCGCTCGCTGCTGTTCTTTCGGGAAAGATTGACGTCAAGGACAAGAAAACAGTCTGCGTAATGTCAGGCGGTAATATCGATGTGTCGTTTATCGCAAGAATTATCGAGCTTGGTCTTACCTCACGAGGACGTAAGTTCAAGTTCCGTACAACACTTCTTGATATTCCCGGCAGTCTCACACATCTTTCTAAGGTACTCCGTGATGCGGCGGCAAATATCGTTATGGTTCAGCACGACAGAATGAGCGCCGAGCTTGATCCGAACGAGGCTATTATACATATCGCCTGTGAGGTGGGAGGCACCGACCACCAGAAGAGCGTTGTAAAGGCGCTCGAGAAAGCTGGCTATAAGGTAACAATCGAATAAAAATATATCCTTAGGAGGGGCGGAATATGATAAAAAAATCACTCATTACACTAATTTATGAAACTGCGTCTATACAGCGTTGGAATGACCATATCCGCCCATATACAGGCTTTACGGAGCTTGACAAGCAGGCGCACAAAATGTTTTACGCTTATGTTCTTGCAAAATGCGAGGGTGAGCATGTAGATATGCAGAAGCTCATTGAAGGCGGCATAACCGAGTTTTTTCACCGCAGTATTCTGACCGATATCAAGCCGCCCATATACCACAAGCTTATGAACGAAAAGGGCGCGCAGATTGACCAATGGGTTATTGAGCAGTTAGAGCCTGCAATGAGGGGGATAGGCGGAGAATTTTTCGAACGCATGAAGCAATATCTGTGCGATCCGGACTATGCCGCACTTGAGAAGAAAATCCTGAAAGCAGCGCATTATTTCGCCAGTAACTGGGAATTCCGGATAATATATCCTATGAATAAAGAAACATTTGATATTGAGCAGGTAAAGGTCGGAACACTGCGCGATTTAAAAGCATGCAATACATTCCCGGGCTTTACACGGTTTGAGCGTGATGCATTCCTTCAGGATTTCTGCAATCTGATTGGTAAGCTCCGCTATCAGCAGCGCTGGGCAAAGGCTGTAAGATTACCCGAAACCTATGTTATGGGACATATGCTTGTTGTTGCGATCCTCTCCTACTTCATGACCCTGGAGCTGGACAATCCGTGCAAGTCAAGGCTTATAAACAACTTTTTATCCGGACTGTTTCACGACGTTCCCGAAGCGCTCACACGCGACATTGTTTCGCCCATAAAGAAATCCGTTGAAGGATTGGGTGAGATACTGAACGAAATTGAAACAGAGCAGATGCATTCGGTTGTATATCCGATGTTGCCCGAAGAGTGGCACAGCGAAATTGAATACTATACTGTAAACGAATTCGCGTCTAAGATAAAAAAGAACGGCGAAAGCGTTTGCGTAACCTCGGATGAGATAAACGAGAAATATAACAATGATAAATACTGCCCTATCGACGGACAGATTATCAGAGGCTGCGACCATCTTTCGGCATATATCGAAGCGTTCATGTCGATTTCCTACGGGGTTCGCTCCGAACAGATGGTGGGTGGCTATAACCAGCTTCACGATTCATATAAAAACAAGACAATCGGCGGAATAGATTTCAGTATTCCGTTCGGATATTATGATATAGTATGAGAAAACAACAACCGCTTACAACATATGATGCAGTTAAGGAAAAGGCTTTGCGGCTTTTGGAATTTCGCTCCCACTCCGAAAAGGAGCTTGCGGATAAGCTTCGACGCTATGACGCGTCAGAGGAAAATATTGAGCTTACCCTCGATTTCTGCCGTCGCTACGGATTTGTAAATGACGCATCCTTTGCAAAACGCAAGGCGCATGATTTATTTAATCTGAAAAAGCTCGGAACTCGAAGAATACGAAATGAGCTTAAAATGCTGGGCATACCGGATGAATATATAACCGAAGCACTGTATGAGCTTGATGATGAAAAGGAGCAGGAAACGCTCCTAAACCTGGCAGAAAAAAAGCTGCGCGGTGATTTCTCAGATAAGAACAAAGATAAGTGTATTCGCTTCCTCATATACAGAGGCTATGATATATATGCCATTAAGGAAGCTATAAGCACATTGGAGGCCATAGATGAAATATAAAATTGGACTTGTATCCCTCGGCTGCGCAAAGAATCAGACCGATGCGGAGACAATGCTTGCGCTTCTTCTCGGTGACGGCTGCATAACAGTTAGTGATCCCGCAGAAGCTGATGTGATCATTGTAAACACCTGCGGATTTATAGACAGCGCCAAACAGGAATCAATCGAGGCAATTCTTGAAATGGCTCAATATAAGGAAATCGGCTCGTGCCGGAAGCTTATCGTAACAGGCTGCCTTGCTGAGCGCTACTCATCGGAAATTCTCATTGATATCCCTGAGGTTGATGCCGTATTGGGAACAGGAGATTATGATAAAATTGCTGAAATTATCAAGCGGGCATTCGATGAAGAAGAAGTTCCTGTTATAAGCGGAAATATAGACCGTACCCCGGAATGCGCCGCCGGACGAGTGCTTTTAACTCCCCCATACACCGCATACCTCAAAATTGCCGATGGCTGCGACAATAACTGTACATACTGCACTATTCCCAAAATCCGCGGTCATTTCAGAAGCCGTACCATAGAGGATATCATATCAGAAGCGGAGGGTCTTGCCGCAAACGGGGTTAAAGAGCTTATTTTAATAGCGCAGGATACAACCCGCTACGGCAAGGATATAAATACAACACTTGCAGAGCTGCTACGTGAGCTCGTGAAGATTGATGGTATAGAATGGATAAGAGTTCATTACTACTATTCTGAGGCAATAACAAAGGAGCTTATTGATATAATGGCACAATACGATAAGATATGCCATTATATCGATATGCCTGTTCAGCATGCGGATAACTATATTCTCCGCCGTATGGCACGCAGAACAAGCCGTGAGGAAATGGAAGAAAAAATCGCATATATGCGGAAAAAGCTCACGGACTGCTATATACGAACATCAATCATTGTCGGATTCCCCGGCGAAACCGAGGAACACTTCCAAAACCTCTATGATTTTGTTCAAAAGATGCGTTTTGACAGAATGGGTGTGTTTACGTATTCACAGGAGGAAGGTACTCCGGCAGCCTCCTTCCCCGATCAGATTGATGAAA
>JAFLUC010000036.1:0-7154 GCA_022509005.1 Oscillospiraceae bacterium
TTTAAAGAAAGCAGAAATTCTCCGCCTCCGGTATCATAATCGAGAAGTTCTGTATCTTTAGTTAGATGTGCTCTGACAATCGATTCATAATTCCAGGACAGATCTTGCTCTACTTCATACCTTCCATAAATATGTGAAAAATCCCATCCGTGAATGTGCGCTGCATTTTCTTCTTTTTCCCAAATAGCTTTTAATTCTTCAATATTCATTTTATGTCCCTCATTTGATCAGATATGTTGTCTTTATTTTTTACTGCGTAATTGTTGCAATATACTTTTTTAAATCCGAGTTTATTATACAAATACCTCGCATCATTTCCAACAACACAATATAAATAAGGCTTTTTATCTCCCTCGTTCAGAAGTTTATTGACAATGTATTTCAGAAACTTTTGTCCTATTCCTTTACCTTGATATTTTGACTTAACTGACACACTGCTGATTTCACTACCCTCAATATGAGCGTATCCTACTATCTCATCGCCCATAAGATAAACCAGCCGCTCAGCTGCCGTTTCAGCCCAAAACTTCCGCATTTGTTCACTCGGAGCCTCCGGAACTGATTCCGGAAAACAGCCTGTTCCAAGTCTCATTATATGAAAGGCCTCCGCATAAAGTGAATGGGCTGCGGAATAATCCATATCTTTATATTGTCTGACAGGCACCGACTCTGTTTCAAATGGCGGGTTGGAATAAACCATATAATCAGATGCATATTTCTTAACATAACCACATTTTTCTGCAAACACTTCCGCCGCGTAATTATCATTGCGGTAACATGCAGTAATATTGATCAGTTCGGGCGTTTTCAGATGCTTCTCAAGCAGCGTTGCGGCAGATGTTCCATATCCTTTGCGCCGGTACTCATGAAAAATATATATGTATAAAAATGCATGTTTGCCATTATCCGCTATGGCAAGCCCCACGACTTCGTCTTGAAACAGTATAAAATATATACAATCCTCATTTTCCGATACAACACAGATAAAATCAGCGTCCGCCTCATTTATATCTATCTTCGGCAGGTACTCTGCCGGATTTACAGCTTTATGTATTGTAATATTATCATTTATCATTTTTAACCCTTTCCGTTTTGCGATAATTTACGTCTGCTAAATTTACGCATGTGACAAATTTGGAAAGAACAGCTTTTCTTTTTCAATACTTTCCAATTCTTTTCCTCTGTAAAATAACCGATAATCATCTCCTCCATCATAAGGAAATGCTTCAAACATATAAATATCATCATCACAAGGTGAAAAACCAAGTTTTAGCTGATTGTATTCAATATCAATGCGCGTAATTATATCATTAAGAGAGATATGTTCTTTACTGATTACACTTTGTAGCATTAGTACATCATCACTTTTTTCCATAACGATAAAACAATCAATATCATCAGCATAATACACATTGTTTAAGTTTGCAGTATAAAACATCTGTAGGCTATATTTATTAATCTGTTCTAATGCAGAATTTACAGCACTGTTTCTCACCGCGTCCATATATTTCAGTCGTATCTGTTTATTCTGCTTATCTACTGATTTAAAAGGATTTCCTTTTTTCAATACTTTTGTCCAATCTTTTTTTAATGCATACTGATATTGCAAGCCTTCCTTGAATCCTGTTTTTTGATAGAAAGGCAAAGCGTTTAAATTAGCAAACAAATAAATGCCATCATATTTATTTTCATATTCTTTTAATACATACTCCATTAACCTTTTTGCAAGACCCTGTTTTCTGTATGGTTTATCCGTCATAACTGTTCCAATCTGTATGTAATTCTTCCGGACTCCGTTTTGGATAAACTTCATCTTATTTACTGAAACATTTGCAATAATTTCTCCGCCTTCTTCAAACGAATAAGGAATATAGTCACCCTCAAAATATCCGCCTTTTACCCAATTTTCAAAATCAAAACCAAATGTCTTTTGAGTCAACACATTTAATTCGTGTCTCAAGATGTCATTTTTCATATAGTTATAAATCAATTTCACACGTCATGCTCCCCCAATTTTTTATAGTATATTAGTATTATAAATTATATTATCTGCCGACAGCAACCTAAAAAATTTTTAGAAAAAAGTATAAGCCAATATACCTTTCGATATAATGGCTTAAAACTTATCTTAATTCTCTTTTTTGTATATAATACGTTGTATGCTTTTTTCTGACAAATAATATTTTTTTGAAAGTTCTGATATACTTATTCCATCTTGAAAATCTGTAACAATATCTGAATTACGTTTGCTCAAATCTTGGCGCGTTGTAGTGTTTTCACCCCATGCCTTTCTGTTGTTATTCTTTCTTGGAATATATATGTTTATACCATCAGCATAGCTTTGTATTAATTTAATCAATTCTTCAGGCAGTATTTCTTCTGCTCTTATATAGCTCATTGCTTACCTCCTATAAAAAAATCTATTAGGATTAGCACGGCTATAACAAATTTAATTAATTGCAATAGCCGGTGCTACGCAATAATATCTGGGTTTTTCATGCACATATAAAATCCTCCTCTCCCTTTTCTCTTATTATACTATATCATTTTGATGTTAAGAAGTCAACAAAAACCAAAAAGAACACTGTTATTTCTATCCTCACATTCTGAAACCCAAACTATTTATCCAGCTCATTAACAAACTTACTGCTTTTCTCACGCATTTCTTCATTCCTTTACAGCGAAATAATCATCAGCTAATAACCCATACATACAGGCATCAACAATTCCCTTGTTGTTCCAATCCGCTTTTCTCAGTGTACCTTCATAGAGTAATCCACATTTTTTCATTACTTTTCCGGAGTTTGGATTATTAGGATCATGTTGGGATTCAATCCGCTTTACTTTTACCTCTTGAAAGAAAAATGGAATGATAGCTGAAAAGGCTTCGCTTGTATAACCCTGTCGCCACCATTTACTTCCAATGCAATATCCAATGTGTACCTTCTCTGTTTTCTCATCCATGGCAACAACAGAAATTGAACCGATTGGCTCACCGAGACTTTTTAGCACTATCGCCCATTGATAGAATGACTTGTTTGTGTAGTTATCTACCCAACTCCGCATCACATTTTCAACTTCGGAAGCATCGTGCACTGTGCTCCAGCATAGGAACTCCGTCACCTTATCATCACTTTCCCAGTTACGAAAAGCTGCTTCTGTATCGCTCATAGAGAATTTTCGCAGTATCAATCTTTCTGTTTCAATTCTAATTGTTCCCTTGTGTTCCATAATCTTCATACCTCAATTTTTGATTTTTATAATATCCCAGACTCGAAAAATCTTCTCTCGTTGACGTTTTGCGTTAAATTCCGATTTTCCTTCTTAACAAACAGAAATTCAGCGATTTTCTTCAAATACTATTCTACCATTATTATATTTTTTATTGTTAATAGCTTCCTTTTTAGGAATGACTTGTTCAACATCAATATCATAGCAATTAGCAATCGCCAACGTATAATAAATTACGTCCCATATTTCTTCATCAATAGTCCCTTTAATATCATCAGAGCTATTTGCAGGCAAATCCTTATGTATTGCCCTTGCCAATTCTCCCACTTCTTCAGCAAGCTTCAAAAAATATTGCTGCTTTAATTCGGGCTCATAGTCTTTTGATTTAATATAGTTTTGAAGATATTTAATTGTTATTTTACCGTCCATAATTTCCTCCAAATTTTGATTTTCTGTGTAACAAACATTTATTTTATGGCAACAATAACAGAAAATTTCTGATATGAATAAACACACTTTACAGTCTTGAAATTGCATTTACTAATCATTTCAACCTCTTTCTCAACAGAGCATTCTCTATCTAATTTTCTACGTTCTTTCCATAGATCTATATCATGCTCTGTCAAGCCGCTATTTTCTATATAATTTTCCCAATAAGAGTTAAGCCAGTCATTCATTTCTGTCTGATCGGCGCAAAACTGGTCATAATTTATAAACACTCCGCCATTTGGCAGCTTATCATAAATCTGTGCAAACAGTTTTTCTTTTTCCTCATCCTCTAAATGATGAATTGACAAGGCCGAAGCAATTATATCAAACTCTCCGCTCGGAAGTCCGTTAGAATAATCCAATACTTGATAAGATACATTATCTATACCTTCAAATCTTTTACGGGCGATATTTAACATATCATCTGCTATATCAACAAGCACATATTCAGACTCAGGATAATTCAAATACCAAAAATACGATAACAAACCGGTTCCTGCGCCTAAATCTAAAATTCGCTTCGGTTTTTCGATATTTGCTGCAATGAATTTTGTTGTGTTTTTATAATAATCATCAAAACAAGGTATAAACCTTTTGCGGTTCTTATCATACTCTTCCGCTATAAGATTAAATTGTGCTTTTATATCCATTAATAACATCTCCTTAAAATCCTATTTAATAATTAGATATATCAAATTATTTCATATCCCGCATCGGAAAGTATCTTTAATGCCTTATCGTAATTGTCTTTCTTCGTCAGTATATAATCTGTGTTATATGTTGATACGGCAAATATTCCAATCCGGTTTTCCGCCAACAAGGTTGATATTTTAGAAAGTATTCCGATTAAAGAGAAATCCAAAACACCTTGTATTCTGAACGCTTTCCAATCATCATCGCGGCTGGTTACATTATCAGGAACATTTTCCGTAATACAAACCAAGGAATATTCTTCATCGGTCTTTCCTATAAAATAATATTCACTGTCAAAATTAACCTTAGAGTAATCTTTTACTTTACATACAGAAAAATCGTAATCTAATTTTTTTATTTCCATAGGATATTCCTCCATAAAATATTGCAGAATTTATTTTATTCCGATATCTCGTAAACTATCTTTGGGTATATCAGCAAACGGAATGACCGGTGTTGGAATATCCTCGTGTGTTCCGATGATTTTTTCCATCCAAATCATATTATACCATCTACCGAATTTGTAACCGCATTTATGAAATTCTCCGACCATATCATAGCCTAAATGCTTATGAAACTGCATACTGTTCTTTGTCAGATATTCATCTTCAACCTCAGGATATGCGATACAAGCATTTAAGTTAATAATATTCTGGATTTTAGAAATATTTTCTAAAGCTTGATATAGTTCTCTGCCAACACCCATATTCCTTTTGTTTTCCTTTATATATATTGAAACCTCTGCCGCCCACTCATATGCCGCGCGGTTTTTAAATGTACCGGTATAAGCATATCCGAGAATTTCACTATTGCATTCTGCGACAATATACGGATATTTTTTCAGCGTATCATTTATTCTGCATATAAATTCTTCAATGCTTGGAACATTATATTCAAAAGTAATTGCTGTTTTTTCAATATACGGTGCATAAATGTTTAATATTTCCTGCGCGTCATTTGATTCGGCAACACGAATTACGAGGTCCTTATGCTTTTCCATTTTTTATCTCCGTTTAAATACAGTATTTTTCATTTCTTCTTTTTAACCTTTGGCGCAGGCAGCTCATCATACATAGCATTGAATAATCCCGCTAAATATTCTTTATTGTCTATATCATCTACTAAAAGCATTTCTTTTGCGCCGTCATACGGAAATTCATATGAGGGATTTGCCATATATGCGATTGCTGACTTTACCGGTTTAACAAGCAATCTGTCATCATATATTCCACCAACTATCTTGCCGCGATAATAGAGTATAAATTCCCCCATCATTGCCCGGTATGATATGTCGCTCAATTCTGATAATTGCTCTAAAACAAACTGTAAATACGCCTTGCTTGAAGCCACTTAATTCACCTCACAAATTTCAATTTTACTGATTAACAAACATAAATTCATCTAATCATTTTAAACATTCCCGGTCCATCCCATTCGCAGGGGCTTTCTTTAAAACCCTTTTTCTTGTAAAACGAAACCACTTCCTTTGTACTGATTAATTCTAAACTGACAGCAGCTTTTCAGCATCTGCACGAATTGTATAAAATAATTGAATCATTTCCGGTTCCTCAAGAATTTTATCCTTCATTGCAAGCAGTCTGCGCTTGCCAACACGCCTGTCAAGTACAGCGAATATCCGTACAATTAAATCCTCGCTTATTAAACTATCTTCAATGCTCTGGTTATCAAATTCACAAAATGCTCTGTAAAAACAGCGTTGATCGAATACTCCCAATTTAAGCGCCGTATCATCTATAAACGCAAATTCACTTTTTATTCTCTTTCGATATTTTTCATCTTTAGGGAATAAATTTGATTTGACCCAGTTATTCCAATAGCAGCCGCTCATAATCTCTTTCCCATCAAACCTGATTGCAGCTCTGCCTTCACGGTCATGGCTTTTATTATATGTGGTAACATAATACTGAATATGACCACGCAAACATTCTGCCAAATAATTATTTTCTAATTTATCCCTCATACCGCTCCAAGTTGACATTATCCCACTTCCTTAGTTAAATTCTCATTTCCCTGCTTATCAAACCGGA
Source organism: Oscillospiraceae bacterium (assembly GCA_022509005.1). Taxonomy (GTDB): domain Bacteria; phylum Bacillota; class Clostridia; order UBA1381; family UBA1381; genus Ornithomonoglobus. The sequence continues at coordinate 6,462 of JAFLUC010000036.1, forward strand.
AGCTATCATGTTATTTCCAACTCCATTTCGATACATTCCCATTCACCGATAGGCATTTTATATAATTCCGTTTTACCAACAGATTTAAAACCCACTGATTCATAACAGTATCTTGCATTATCGTTGTTTGCAAATACACCCAATGTAATCTTCGAAGCCCGCAAAACATCTTTCACATAGTCTATTGCTAATTGCATCATTTTTTTGCCATTGCCCCGTCCTCTTACAGCCGGATCGACAATAACAAATCCAAAACGTACTATACTATCATCTGCCTCATCCGGATATCTGATATTTAAATGCCCTATAAGATTGCCTTTCTCATTGAATGCACTGAGCGGAACATATTTGTTACTTTTAATCATAGGCGCATATTCTTTATCTAAATCGTTATCTGCAAGAGGAAATTTGCCTATTCTGTCAGCAGACCATTGATATAAACTTTTTTCATCCTTAATCCAACCGCATATGATTGCTGAATCCTTTTTTTGATATTTCTTTAATTCCATATTATCTCCATAACTTCCAAACAGTAAATTTTCTACTAACTATGTAATTGTATTATACCATAAATTTGAAAGTGTTTCAAGATATAGTTCATAGCAGACTATCTACGAGCTGCAAAATATTAAAAGGTGTTATTTCCGATTGTCAGGAATAACACCTTTGTCTACTGATTATTCAGTAAATTTA
>JAFLUC010000036.1:7254-25336 GCA_022509005.1 Oscillospiraceae bacterium
ATGCTTTGTATTTTTTATTGATTTATACATATGACCATTTTTGTATACACTTGAAAAAATACAGTGATACCCTTCTTCTCCCGTAAATGTTAACCATGATTGCATTGTGGCATTCGGCTTGCCGTTTTCCTTGTAGCTCGTTACGACCACAAGCGGTGACGGAATTGCCATAACATGCTCCATCCATGAAAACCCATAAAGCTCCGATTCATCAATTGTTTCAGGACAAATATCAAATTCCTTTTTCATAATATTTTTACCTCCATTTAATGCAATATTTGTATTAGTATATCATAAGAACAAGCGGTTAGTATTGTAAAAAAGGGACTATTATGACTGTCTATAGATTGCTTTTTTATCCCAATGCAAGCATCAAAGCTGCATTTGGAGTCATAGAATGCCGGCGTTTAAAATCGTTTAACAAATGAGCCTGATCGAAATAGCCGTATTTCAATACAGCATCAAAAACATCAAAATGTTTATGAGAATATATGTCCTGCCATAAAAGCTGGTATCTTATAAGCGATTGTATTGACTTTGGCGTAATCCCCATATTTTCATTAAAAACTCTTTCAAGCGTTTTCTTGGACAGACCGGTATAATCGCATATATCAGATATTTTTACATTTCCGTTATTTTTGATAATGTGATACAGTCCATTCATTAAGTTGTCACTGAACTTATTGAGATTTATTCTGTTCATAAGAATTTGTTCGGCAGCCTTAATCTTTTGGCTGAAGGAAGTTTTGCTGCATAAAAACGGCTCAAATTCTTTTTGCAACCCGTGAAAGAACTCATCCGCATCAAAATATAGATTTTTACTGTTTTTCATAGAGTTATCGGAAAATAATACAGCGCTCCATGCATAAAATCTTATAGCGAATGTTGAAACAGTGTCCGTATTATCAATAATTACAGCATTATACGAACCTTCATCTAAAGCGAGAAAGCTTCCGACATATTCATTCTTCGAATAATTTGTTTCAAATATAATATCCATACAAGTATCAGGAATAACAGGTCTGCCTTGTTTTTCGCAGTTTCTTATAGGTTGAGAGGTTCCCCAGAAGCAGCGTACATATGGTCGTAAAGCATTACATGGCGGTACTTCGATATAGCTGTTATTTTGCGCATCGGGCAATGCGGTTATCGGATAATATATCGAATTCAACTCAAACATTGTATATGCCTCCTGCATCGGGTAATTAATTTTATTTCAAATTAGTGTTGTAATAATAATACCACAAATATTAATAATATTCAATCAGGATATGTGACAAAATTCTATTAGTTTACAGACTTTATGCATGAAACTGAATTATTTTCTCGCATTAAAAATAGCCAAAAAAGCGTGATAAATTTTATGAAATATGAGCAAAAACAGAATTGAATTTATTCATAGACTATGCTATAATTCCTGTATATTTGCAAGATGGAGGCATATTATTATGCGAAAAGGAAACTACGGAAAGCTTAGTGAATCCGAGTGGATTGGCGGCGATTTAAACGCAATCAATCCCATGACGGCAGATTCATATGTTTTTTCGTGTGAGTATAAATTGATTGAAGGAAAAAAAGCAGGCTTTGTCGTTTCTGCACGGCATAAGGATAACTACATACTTATTGAAGTGGATCATGAACGCGAGCGTATATTTATTTATGATGTAAACGATAACGCATGGACTAACGCGGAGCCGACAAAAACACCGCTCGGAAAAGTCACAGGCTACAGAACAAACGGCTGCGGTATATGTACAATAAATAAGCTTGTAATAAGCGTTTCCGGAAATGATATAGATGTGACATTGAACGGCAGACCTGACGTAAAAGCGCCCAATCTGCTGCCTGAAACCCATTGGGAACCGCATAAAAACAAGCTTATGCTTGTCGGTATAAAAGCGGATAGCAACTGCATTGATGTAAGAAATGTAAAGGTCACAGCAGACGGTAATGACCTTACAATGGGCAGTCTTGCTGTTTTGGGCATAGATAAATGGATCGAGGTAAGGAATACTTTTGAGCTTTTCAGTCCTGTTCCGTGTCTTAATCTCCGCAGAAAATTTAATGTGAATAAAGACGTAAAATCCGCTGTACTGTATTCAAGTGCGAGAGGCTTTTACGATGCATATTTAAACGGCAATAAAATCGGTGATGAATACTATGCGCCCGGCTTTACAGATTACAGACTGCGTATTGATTATCAGAAATATGACATTACTGATATGCTTACAAAGGGCGAAAACATCATAAGCACTATAGTCAGTCAGGGCTATTTTTCAGGCTATGCCGGCTATATCAGTAAAGCAGGCGTATATGGCAGACAAAATTCATTTATAGCAAGAATAGAGCTTATGTATACCGACGGTTCATCAGAGACTATCGTTTCTGACGAAACCTGGGAGCTTGCAGAGTGCGGTCCCGTAATATATGCAGACTATCTCCAGGGTGAATATTACGACGCACGTGTTGAGGATGCACCTGTTAAATGGCAGCAGTGTCATATTGTCCCGCCGCCGGATATTCCGACGCCGACCAACGGCGAGCTTGACGGGATTGAATTCACAATGACGAAGCAGACCTATCCGGCAGCTAAGGAGATAATGCGGATTGAAGGAACACGTACAGGCGAATTCCCAAAGGGACATATTATATTTGATATGGGTCAGAACATAGTCGGAACGGTAAGGATAAAGCTTTCCGGAAATGCAGGTGATTCAATTAAGGTTCGATATGGTGAAATGTGCCGCAAAAACGGCGAAATATACGTCAGTAACCTACGCTCCGCCGCAAATACAGATGTATATATCCTAAAGGGAAATACCGAGGGAGAAATCTTCTTTCCTACTTTGACTTCACACGGCTTCCGTTATGTTGAAATAACAGGAAACGGCGTTGATATACATGATACGGCTGTTAAAATAGAGAGTGTTACAGGAATTGTAATTTCAAATGTGAACCGCGTTACAGGTGACTTTGAATGTTCAAATCCGCTTGTGAATAAGCTCTTTTCAAATATATTGTGGGGACAGCGCGGAAATTATCTGCTGCTTTTAACCGACTGCCCGCAGCGAAACGAGCGCATGGGCTGGACAGGAGACGCGCAAGTATTTGCAAGAACTGCCGCCTATAACATGGACGTATATGAATTCACAAGGAAATGGCTCCACGACTTACGCGAGGCGCAGCTCATGTATAACGATAACGGCTCCGTGCCCGATATTGCACCGCTTTGCGGAGATAACCGCGGCGGATGCGGCGGCTGGGCAGACGCGGCGGTTATTGTACCCTGGGAGATGTACCAGGCATACGGCGACAAAACGGTGCTTTTAGAAAACTATGAAATGATGAAAGCATGGGTTGAATTCCAAAACAGCCCTGCGCGCTTAAATAACGGTATCAGAACAGTTGACGGTATTGCAGTACCTGAAATGTCAGATATTTCCTCCGCGCCGTATATACAGTCACAGCAGCGCAGAGGCGATCACCTCACATTTGACGAATCAACTCCGTTTATATTATCCGCAACAGCATATGCTGCCCACGCTGCGGAGCTTATATCTAAAATCGCTGAGATTTTAGGCAAGGATGAGGATGTAAAAAAATATAAAGAGTTACACGAAAATATAAAAAAAGCGTTCAGAGAAGCATGGGTGCAGCCCGACGGAACAATCGCTTACTGGGGCGAAATGAGCAAAGACGGAATAAACAAGACACGGTATTCCGACGCTCATGGCAGCAAGCATCATCCGAGCCAGACGGCATATGCGCTCGCAATAGATTTCGAGCTTATTGAAGTAAATGATCGCGTTCGTGAATGCTTTAAGCGGACATTGGAAGAGCGCGGCGGAACGATTTCAGTTGGCTTTCTCGGAATATCGCATCTGCATCCGGCGCTTATAAAGTGCGGACTTATAAAAGAGGCATTTAAGCTTCTTGAACAAGAGAACAACCCGGGTTGGCTTTACAGCGTAATAAACGGCGCAACAACCATATGGGAGCGCTGGGATTCATATATATCCGAAACAGACACATTCGGCGACGCTTCAATGAACTCCTTCAACCACTATGCGTACGGATCTATCGGCGCATGGATGTTCGGCTATATTCTCGGTATTCGTCCTATGACTCCGGGCTATGAAAAAATCCGACTTAAGCCGTATTATGTTGGAACGCTCAGCTATGCAAAGGGATGGCATGACACACCTTACGGCAGAATAGAAGCCGGATGGCGGATTGACGGAAATAAATTTATATATAACTGTGTAATTCCAGACAGCAGAGAGGCTGAGCTTCTTATGCCTGACGGAAAGATATATAATCTCATCGGCGGCAGACATGAGATTACATGTACTATAATGGGGCTATGACAGCCCCTCTTTTTTTAGCAAACAAAAAGAGAGCCGGACATTTCTGCCCGACACCCTTTTATTGAAAGTATATTATGACCACTTAGAATTTGAACTTGAAGATCTGTTCCGGCTGAATATCAGCCTTACCGTCGCCATCCGCATCGTTAAGCGGATCGTTATCAAAGGCTTCCTTATATTCCTTCATAACCTTTGCGCCGTCCATCTTCTTCCATTCTTCAATTGCCGCTTTATAGCCCTTTTCATCAAGCTTACCAACAAGATAGTTAGTTCTTGCTTCTGAGATGATTGCATCCATCATTGTACCTGATGTTGCATATGACTTTGAAGTATACGGAGCCATCGGATTGTTTACAGCGTATATAGCATTTTTATCGTCCTGAATTTCAGCAACCTTTTCAGCAACTGAGGTCGTATACGAGGTTCTGAGATCATTTTTAGCAATACCCATTGAGAACTGGTTAAGGTCTGCATAATCGTCTGCTTTATAGTTCTTACCGTCATCGCCTACCTTAAACTTAATCTTACCCTTGTCCTTGCCGTCCTGAATAATCTCGTAATGTATTCCCTCTATACCATAGTTACAGAGAGCAACGATATCACGGCTGTTACATTCATCAAGAACTGAAAGTATGAAATCTAGATCAGTCTCTTCCGGTACTGCCGGAACCGGGATTACATAGTATCCGTTATAACCTGTTGTAGGTCTGATTCTGTAGTCAGACTTATCATCCGGCTTAACAGCGCCGATAACATTTACAACACCTTCTCTTGGCTTACCGTCAGCATCAAGGAACTTAGCAGCATTACGTCTGCCTCGGTCAGCAACGTCGATCTGAATACCGCCCTTGTCGTTTACGAAGTCCTCATCCCACTTGTTCGGGTCGAGTGAAACCATGTTCTGGTTTACATAGCCCTTCTTGTACCAGTCACGAATAAGTGTGAGAGCCTTGAAATATCCCTCTGACATGAATGCCGGCTTCCACTCGTCGGTTTCAGCATCATAGCCCCACTCATTCGGAGCACCGCACCATACTGAAAGATCCTGTACAGGTCCGTCAATATAGCTTGTGATAATCATACCGTATGTATCCTTCTTGCCGTTGCCGTCCGGGTCATTTTCCGTGAAGGCCTTTACCATAGCTTCAAGATCTGCTATAGTCTGCGGCTCTGTATAAGCATTTCCGTTCTCATCCTTGCCGAAATCAAGAACGCCCTCATCAAGAAGCTTTAATGTCCAGTCATTACGATATGTCATACCCTGACGAGCTATAGCTCTTGCTCTATAAATACCATAGAGTCTACCGTCAACTGAGATATTCTTGTTAACTACAGGATTACCCTCCGCAAGATACTTATATTTAAGCTCACCGTTCTCATCCTTTTCCTCAAATCTGCCTGTGAGATCCCAGAATGTACCGATTTTTGAGTTCTGAATAACCGATGATGATCTGGTTGTAACAAGCATTACATGAGGATACTCGCTTGCACCCATTGCCGCTGTTACCTTTTCACCGTATGACGCTGACGCGATCCAGTTGATATCAAGATCTACCTTATCATAGCTCTTGCCATATTTTTCTGACATTTTTTCACCGAGTTTTTTCTCTATTGCCTGCACTACAGGCGAATTTTCATCCGCTGCCGCAATACTGCTCTGTGCTGTCATTATCTGAATTTTAGGTGTACTTGTGTCAATTCCTATAGGAGTAACCTTTGTACCGCAGCCTGCAAGTGATGCTGCTGCCACGCCTAATGCTACAACGGAGGTAGCAATTTTTTTCCAATTATTCATAATCTGTTTTTACCTCCTTAACCCTTTATAGCGCCGACCATTACACCAGCCGCAAAGTGCTTCTGAAGGAACGGGTATACACAGAGAATCGGAACTGTACCGATAACGATAACAGCCATCTTCAGTGTTTCTTCTGGAAGCTCCTGACCCTCAATCTGATCCTGAGCCGTCTGTGTAATGATGTTTCTCAATACGAGCTGGAACGGATACTTCTTAGCGTCATTCAGATAGAGCAATGCGGTCATATAGCCATTCCAGTGACCAACTGCATAGAACAAACCGAATGTCGCAAGACACGGAAGTGAAAGCGGGAGCGCGATCTTTACGAATATACCGATATCGGTACAGCCGTCAATCGATGCCGCTTCTTCAAGTCCCTGTGGCAGCTCAATAAAGAAGTTTCGTACAATAAGCATGTTATATGCACTGATTGCACCCGGGATGATAAGTGAAGCGTATGTATCATACATGCCCAAGTTTCTTACGAGCAAGAATGTAGGAATCATACCGCCGCCAAATACCATTGTAAAGAGTACAATGTTAAGCATAAACTTTTTACCTATAAGAGTCTTACGTGACAAACCGTAAGCCATTGTTGCCGTGAAGAACAGGTTTATCATTGTACCTATTACTGTTATTCCTATTGATACAAAAAGTGAACGGATAACCTGCTTACTTGTAGTACCTGTAAATACGGTCTCATAAGCAGCCGCTGAGAAATGATTCTCTACCCCGCTGCCTGTAAACTTCATCGGAAGAAGGAACATAGGTGTCTTAGCCATGAACACTTCATCTGAGAACGAAGCCGCTACTACGTAGATAAACGGAATAACCATCAATATGGCGAGTATTGTAAGGATGACATATACTACAACGTCCATTATAATATCGCCGAGAGTTTTTCTCTTAATACTAATCATTGTAATACTACCTCCTTATTAGAATAATCCTTCTTGACCTACATGCTTAGCAAGTCTGTTCGATGCCTGGATACAGATCAAGCTGACAATTGACTTAAATAAACCAACTGCCGATGAATAACCGTAGTTACCCTCAACTCGACCTATATTATAAACGTATGTATCAAATGTTTCTGTTGCTGATCTGTTAACGTCGTTCTGCATAAGGATAATCTGCTCAAATCCTGTGTTGAGAACTGAACCCATACGAAGTATGAACATTGTAACAACAGTTGACATGATTGCCGGAACTGTGATGTAGATTAACTGCTGTAATCTTGAAGCACCGTCCACAATAGCAGCCTCATACTGCTCAACATCTACGCCTGCAAGAGCCGCGAGGAATATGATAGTTCCCCAACCGGTCTCTTTCCACATGTTCTGAACAAGAAGCACCCAGTAGATAGCAACCTTACTCTCCATCCATGTTTCGCCGTGACCGCTTATTGCCTTTGTCATTTCATAAATAGCGCCTCCTGAGGATGTCTCTGTCGCGCCTGATTTAAGAAGCATCATTGTGATTGATGCGATGACAACCATTGAAACGAAGTGCGGAACGTATACGAGCGTCTGCAAAGCCTTCTTGTACCACTGTACCTTGATTTCATTAAGAAGAAGTGCAAGGATAATAGGAAGCGGGAAGAAGAATACGATGTTCATGATTGAGATAATCAACGTATTTCTGAGGAGTCGGATAAATCCGGCTGAGCAGAAGAATCTTACAAAGTTATCAAAACCAACAAACTCTGCCTTGAAGAACGGAACACCCGCATAGTAGTCCTTCATTGCAATAAAGATACCCCACAACGGAATGATGTGGAAGATGATGAAATACAGAACACCCGGGATAAGCAATGCGTACATCCACTTATCACGCTTGATCTGCATCCACGTGTTTTTTTTCTGGACAGCCGGAGCAGCGACTGCCTTTGCGTTTTTCGCCATTGGTAAACCTCCCTGATTTTATTTTTTTTGTATGCCAATTCCATCTATCCCCAAACAATAGGTGAAATTGCATAATAACTTAATAAATATTATAATATATTTTTATTGAAATTGCAAGTATATGCTTGATTATGTTTACGCAAAAAAACAGACTTTTTTGTGTAATTTTTCACCTAAATGGCTTAAATATGTCATTCGTTTGTGAATTATGCATGAACAAACTACTTTCACCATTGTACGATATGATTCTTTTGTATTAAAAAAATCAGAGGTCAAAAATACAAAAACCTCTGATTTCTCATTGTTCTAATTTAATTCAAGTGTACCCACTATGTCATTTATATCGTCAACCTTAAAACGCTCCATATATGCGAGTATATCACGCTTTACGTCAAAGATCATATCGGGCTTCGTAAAAAGTCCCGTTCCCAGAGCAACAAGTCTCGCCCCGGCGATCATAAATTCGATAACATCCGCACCGCTCATCACGCCGCCCATACCTATGAGCGGAATCTTAACTGCGTTGTACACCTCATGCACCATGCGTATGGCAACGGGCTTTATTGCAGGACCCGAAAGCCCGCCGGTGTTGTTGGCAAGCATCGGTCGTCTTGTATTTATATCAATTTTCATTCCCATAAGAGTATTGATAAGCGACAAACCGTCAGCGCCGCCTGACTCTGCAGCCTTCGCTATCTCAGTCACCGATGTAACATTCGGTGAAAGCTTTACAACAAGCGGTTTTTTACACTTCTTTTTAACCTCTTTTGTAAGCTCCTCAACCACAGCCGCATCCGTTCCGAATGCCATTCCGCCGTGCTTTACGTTCGGACATGAGATGTTCATCTCAATAATCGCCGCGTCTGTTTCGGAAAGCATTTCAGCCATTTCGGCGTATTCCTCTATGGTGTTGCCCGACATATTCGCAATCACGTTTGTGTCAAACTGTTCGGCAATATCCGGCATTATATAATCGCAAAACACCTCTACACCCGGATTTTGCAGTCCGACACTGTTTAATATTCCCGACGCCGTTTCTATGATTCTCGGTGCAGCATTGCCGCCGCGCGGCTGACGCGTCAGACCCTTTGCCGCGAATCCGCCGTATTCGTTAAGCGGTGCGTATTCATTATACTCATATCCGAAACCGAATGTTCCCGACGCGGTAACTATTGGATTTCTGAACTTAACTCCGCAATAATCAATTTCAAGCTTAGCCATCACAGAACAACCTCCTTCGCGTCAAATACAGGACCGCAGGTACATACCTGTTTATATTTTGCCATGCCCTCGTTCTTTGTTTCGCACACGCACGTGAGACATGCGCCTATTCCGCAGCCCATTCTCTCCTCCAGCGAAAGCTGACACGGGATTTTTCTGTATTCCGCAATCTGTTTAACTGCTTTAAGCATCGGTTTCGGACCGCAACAGTATATGACATCAACCTTGTTCTCAAGAAGATATTCACCCATCGCTGCAATCGCGAAGCCGTCATAGCCGTATGAACCGTCATCAGTGCATATCGTCACATTCTTATTCGCTTCGTTATAGTCATCCTCCATTACAACAAGCTCCTTACTTCTGAATCCCAGAAATACAGCACTGTCCGTTTCTCTTGCAAGTCGCAGAATCGGAAATACGCCTATTCCGCCGCCTATAACAACCGCCTTCTCGCCCGGTGTTGTTTTAAATCCGTTTCCGAGCGGTCCCATAATGTCGATTTCATCGCCGACCTCATACTTGGCAAGAAGCTTTGTGCCCTCGCCCTTTACCTGAAACGCAAAGCGAACGAATCGCTCGCCTACATCACATATGCTTATCGGTCTGCGCAAAAGCGTTCCGCCGCCGCAGGCGATATGCAGAAACTGTCCTATTTTCGCTTCTTTGGCAATTTCCGGAGCATCAACAACATAATCCCATATTCCTGGGCAAAGCTCCGTTTTCAGAGTCAATTTACACTTGTATGTTTTTTTCATTATAATACTCCCGTAATATCTTCCTTCATTCTGATTGCTTCTGCGCGGGCAGCTTCGGCAAACTGTTCTTCCTTCCAGTCACCTTTCTTATATGCGCACATGATGCCCCGCGATGAATTTACAATAGCGCCGAGACCATCCTCATTGAAACACGGCTTAACGCCCAACACACCGCCGCCCTGCGCACCGTAACCGGGCACAAGGAAATACGACTGCTTCATAATTCCGCGCAGAACTGCTGCCTGCTCCGGATATGTCGCGCCGACAACAGCGCCTACAGCGCCATAACCGCTCTCGCCGATTGTATCTGCATTCCATTTATTTACAAGCTCTGCAACGTGCTCATATATATGCTTGCCGTCTGCAACCATATCCTGCAGCTCGCCCGATGACGGATTTGAAGTCTTGACAAGTGCGAATATAGCTTTATTAAGAGCCTTACAGTCGTCTACAAACGGCTTTATGCCATCTGTGCCTAGATACGGATTTACCGTTATACAATCAACATCACACGGCTTTTCCATTACTCCGTCAATATCCACTGAGCCGAGATATGCCTTTGAATATGCCTCCGCGGTTGAACCGATATCATTTCGCTTAACGTCAAGAATTATATAAAGCCCCTTTTCCTTAGCGTATTTTATCGTTCTGTGCAGAACCTCCTCGCCGTTTAGTCCGTACATTTCATAAAACGCGCTCTGCGGCTTAACAGCCGGAACAACATCATAAAGAGCATCTATAAGACCCTTGTTAAATTCCCATATAGCCTCGCATGCGCCCTTTAAATTCTTGCCGTATTCGGCATACGCTTTCTCGCGGATATACTGCGGCACATAATCAATAACCGGGTCAAGTCCCGCCACTGACGGGTTACCCTTTTCCTTTATCTTTTTTACCAATAAATCAACTGACATAAATTTCTCCTTTTACTTCATAAGCTCGCCTTGATTAATTACAATCTCGCCGCCGACCAATACATATTCCGGCTTGCCGAAAAGCTCAAAGCCGTCATACGGACTGTTCTTCCCCTTTGAATGAAGCTTTGAAATATCAACCGTCCACGGCTTGTTCGGATCGAAAATCACTATATCCGCGGCATGTCCCTCTGAAAGAGTACCCTTTGAAATTCCGAGTATTCTTGACGGATTGAGCGACATCTTTTCAATAAGCTGGCTCATTGTGAGCACACCTGTATTTACAAGATTTTTTATACCGAGTCCGAGCGAGGTTTCAAGACCTACGATACCGTTCTTTGCAAGAGAGAATTCGCATTCCTTCTCGTCCGGGTGGTGCGGAGCGTGATCTGTAACAATACAATCAATTGTACCGTCACGCAAACCTTCCTTTATTGCCTCAACATCCTCCGCAGTTCTGAGCGGCGGATTCATCTTTGCATTTGTGTTATAGCCTATGCAAGCTTCCTCTGTCAATGAGAAATAATGAGGGCATGTTTCACATGTAATTCTTACTCCGCGTTTTTTAGCCTGACGGATAAGCTCAACCGAACCCTTTGTTGAAATATGCGCAATATGCACTCTGCCCCCGATTGATTCAGCAACAATAGCGTCACGGGATGCCATAACCTCCTCAGCGGCTCTTGAAATACCGCGAAGGCCAAGCTCTGTCGCAACAGCGCCTTCATTCATATCACCCTCGCCTAAAGCCATATCCTCACAATGAGAGATTACGGTAACATCAAACATTTCCGAATATTCAATAGCGCGGCGCATAAGTCCTGAATTTTCAACCGGGCGTCCGTCATCTGAGATAGCAACGGCTCCGGCAAATACCATTTCGCCTACCTCGGCAAGATACTTGCCCTCCTGTCCCTTTGAAATCGCGCCTATCGGATATACATTCGCGTAGCCTACTTCCTTTGCGCGTGATTTTATATATGTGACAACAGCCTCGTTGTCGCACACCGGATCGGTGTTCGGCATACACGCAACCGATGTAACGCCGCCGTATACGGCAGCTCTTGTACCGGTTTCAATATCCTCTTTATATTCCTGTCCCGGCTCGCGAAGATGCACATGCATATCCACAAGTCCCGGAGCGACAATCTTACCAGAAGCGTCAATGACCTCCATCTCAACGCCTGTAAGGTCGGGATCTACTCCGATCTCCGATATTACGCCGTTATCTATAAATATATCTGTAACCTCATCGATACCGTTTGCCGGATCGATTACGTGACCATTCTTAATTAAAATTTTCATATCAGAAGCCCCCTCTCGATAATAGATACATTACCGCCATTCTCACGGCTACGCCGCTTGTTACCTGATTGGTAATAACGCTTCTGTCGCCGTCAATTACCGCGGTTGAAAGCTCCACGCCGCGGTTTACCGGACCCGGATGCATTACTATCGCGTCAGGCTTTGCAAGCTTCAATCTGGATTCGTCAACACCGAAGAAACGGAAGTATTCCCTCGTGCTCGGGAAAAGTCCCTTTTTCTGTCTTTCAAGCTGAATACGTAATCCCATAACAACATCGGCGTCCACAATAGCCTCGTGCACATTGTCATATGCCTTTACGCCCATTTTCTCAATATCCATCGGCATCAATGTGCTCGGACCGCCTACTGTTACCTCCGCTCCGAGCTTGGTAAGTCCGTATATGTTTGAACGCACAACTCGCGAATGATAAACATCGCCTATGATCGCAACCTTCAGACCTTCAATATGTCCCTTATGCTCAATCATTGTCAGCATGTCCAAAAGCGCCTGAGTCGGATGCTCATGCATACCGTCGCCGGCGTTCACAACTGACGCGTCAACGAGCTTTGATATCAGGTGCGGCGCGCCGCTCATGCTGTGGCGCATAACGAGAATATCCGTACCCATGGCATTTATCGTTTCGGCGGTGTCAATAAGCGTTTCGCCCTTTGCAACAGATGAGCCGCTTGATGAAATATTTGCCGCGTTAGCGCTCATATACTTCGCCGCAAGCTCAAATGACAGTCTTGTTCTTGTACTGTTTTCATAAAACAGATTTACAACCGTCTTTCCCTGCAGGTGCGGAGTTTTCTTGTTATTGCTCAGCACGATAGTCTTCATCGTGGCAGCCGTGTCAAGAATATGCTTTATCTGCTCAGCGGTTAAATTCTCTAAGCCAAGTAAATCGTGTTTCATCCTTTGTTCTCCTCCTTGCCGCGGATTGTAACCTTGTTGATAGTGCCGCCCTCTGTTATATCAGCATCTATATATTCGTTAAGCGATGTCGGAACATCCTTACCACAGTAATCTGCGGCAACAGGCAGCTCGTGATGTCCGCGGTCGACCAGAACCGCAAGCTTTATCTTCGCCGGTCTGCCCATATCGAAAAGTGATTTGATAGCAGAGTGAACCGTTCTTCCCGAAAAGAGGATATCATCTACAAGAATAATATTTTTATCCTCAATCGTAAACGGCACATCCGTTTCGCGAACTACCGGATGATCCATAAGCCGTGTAAGATCATCGCGATAAAATGTGATATCAATTGAGCCGAGCGGAATTTCTACACCCTCAAGCTCTTTTATTTTATTTTGCAGCGCCTTGGCAAACAATACACCCCTTGACTGTATTCCGATCATAACGAGATTATCCGATCCCTTATTATCCTCAATAATCTCGTATGCCATACGTGTTACAAGACGTTTTGCCGACTCACTGTTAAGCAGCATTGTCTTTTCCATATATGTGATCACTGCTCCTCTCTATATACTCATATCTGATTTACAAACCTGTCAAATGCCGCCATTCCGGCCTCATCTCTCTTATAAACACCCGCGTGCTCAAGAACCGTAACGAATACCTTGCCGACCTCCTCTTTGAGAATATCCATAACATTGTCTTTATTGATGTCCTTATGATTGGCCTTTACAATATTTTCCGCCCATTCTGCATGCGAAGCGGTTTTTTCATCTGCTGTGAGATCCTTACCGGTAATAATAGCGTCTGCAACCGCATCAAGCTCCTCCACCAGTCGCGACGGAAGAACCGCAAGACCCATAACCTCGATAAGTCCTATATTCTCCTTCTTAATATGGTGAAGCTCGTCATGCGGATGATAAACCCCAAGCGGATTTTCCTCTGTTGTTATATTGTTTCTCAACACGAGATCAAGCACATACTGTCCGTCCTTCATGCTCGCAATAGGAGTTATTGTATTGTGCGGCTCGCCGTCGGTCTCGGCATAGATAAAAGCATCTTCATCGGTGTATGCTCTCCAGCTTGTGAGTATCTTATCCGCAAGCTCCACAAGTCTCTCTGTATCGCCGCTTACAAGTCTTAAAACAGACATCGGCCATCTGAGACGGCTTACCTCTATATCCTCGAATCCCGGGATTTTATAGAACTTCTCACTTGTTGCCTTGTGCATTGCGAATATATGGTTTCCACCCTGGAAATGCTCATGCGTAAGAATTGAACCGCCCACGATCGGAAGGTCTGCATTAGAGCCGATTATATAGTGATTAAAATGTGTTATGAAATCAAGCAGCTTTGCAAACGCGCTCCTGTCTATTACCATCGGAACATGCTCTGAGTTAAATACTATGCAATGCTCGTTATAATACACATACGGCGAATACTGGAAGCCCCAGCGGCTGCCGCATATATTAATGGGAATAATTCTGTGGTTCTGGCGCGCCGGGTGGTTCACTCTTCCGCCATAGCCCTCGTTTTCAATACAAAGCTGACATTTCGGATATGACGACTGCTTCTGAAGCTTTGCAGCTGCAATAGCCTTCGGATCCTTTTCCGGCTTTGAGCGGTTAATTGTGATCTCAATTTCACCATATTCCGAATTAACAGTCCACTTAACGTCCTTCTTGATGCGCCCGCGTCTTATGTAGTTATTGTCACAGGAAAGCTTATAGAAATAATCCGTAGCCGCCTTTGATGAATCTTCATACAGAGTGTTGAATTTCTTTATAACGCTTGAAGGATACGGTGTTAAAACATCCATAATTTCCGTATCAAAAATATCGCGGTAAACAACGCTGTCATGTTCAAGCATACCCTTTGAAACAGCATAGTCTGTGATACCCTCAAGTATTTCATCCAGCTCCGTGATATCCGTGCATTTTGCTTCTGTCTCCTCATATGCGTCAAGACCAAGTGCAGTGAGAAGACGATTTCTCACATAAATTTTATCATCCTCATCAATAAGTCCTGTAAGTACGCCGTATGATACAAGCCTGTCAATATCTTCATAAATCATAACGCAGATTCTCCTTAAAATTTAATGTCCTTATATATTTTATCATTTCATGATGATAATTTCAATAGTTTTGAGGAAAAAATAACTTAATAAAATGTCAAATTCTATATTTTTTCATATTTATTTAAATATTTTCAAAAAATTTTCAAAATATACTTGATATATATGTTGATTTTTGATAAAATAGATGTAATTAAAATGCAATGTTGTTGTCAGAAATGTCATTTTCGAAATGATATACTTCACACGAAAGGAATGTTTAACAATGGATGCAACAATTCTTATAATTGAAGACGAAAAAAACATCAATGATATTCTAGCTTTTACATTTGAAAAGGAAGGTTATAAGACGCTTTCTGCTTATGACGGTATAACCGGGGTTGACATGGCTCTTAAAAACAATCCGAATATAGTTCTTCTCGATATCAATCTTCCGGGTATGGATGGTATGGATGCATGTAAGGAGATAAGAAAGATTTCAAATGTGCCTATCATAATGCTCACGGCGCGCGAAGATGAGGTTGATAAGATTGTCGGACTTGAGCTTGGAGCTGATGACTACATAACAAAGCCGTATTCAGCCCGCGAGCTTTCAGCGAGAGTAAAGGCGCTTTTAAGACGATCTGAAATCTCCGCTTCAGCCCAGCCGAAGACCGAAAACATAAATACAATCACATCAGGCGATGTCGTTATCAACATCGACCGCTATGAGGTTAAAAAGAACGGTCAGACGGTAGATATAACTCTGCGTGAATTTGAACTGCTTAAGTTCCTCGCTGTGGCTCCGTCGCAGATATTCTCGCGTGAGGTTCTTCTTGAAAATGTATGGGGCTATGAATATCTCGGCGATATGCGTACAGTAGATGTTACGATAAGACGTCTGCGCGAAAAGATAGAAGACGATCCGAGTATGCCGCGCTATATTATGACAAAGCGCAGTATAGGATACTACTTCAATAAGATTTAAAGGACAAGCAAATGTTTAAAAATATAAGTCTGAGAACATCAATCCTGTTCGTAATCTTTGTTATTGTAACAGAGCTTGCGGCAGGATTGTTCGGTATGTACAAAGCCGTAAGCTCTGTTCATAAGGAATTTTCAAAATCTATAAACCGTGTCTTTACCGATGATTTCCGTAAAGAGCTTACAGATGCCGCAAATGCCGTTGAAGAAGAAGCCATTGAAGGTGAAATCATAATGAGTGAATCCGAGCCTGATAATATAGAAAATATCAGTGATTTGGTTATGGATGCTACTCGCAGCTTAAAGCCTGCTGTATTCTTCCTTCTCGATGAGACCGGAAATACTCTTGCAGGCTCTGACGGTTCGGAAAATAAAACGTCAAGTGCCGCACTTGACAGCGCGTTTAACGGTAATACCGTACTTTCCTATAAGCACTCTGCCGATATGCTTGAATATGCTCTTCCTTTAAAAATAGGCGATACTGTAAAATATATAGTATATATAAAAGATGATTTAACTGTACAGAACCGTATTGTTAAGCATCTGGCATCAGAGCTTGTATGGCTCATAATAATTTCAGCTATCCTTGCCTATCTGCTTTCCCTGCTGCTTGCAAAAGCGCTTACAAAACCCCTGCGTACCTTGGCGTCAGATGCTAAAAAACTTGCGGATGGAGTGCCATCCGGCATCACTAAAACTGATCGCAAGGATGAAATAGGAGCGATGACAAACGCGCTGATCTATCTTTCGGAGGCAAAAAAAGAGCAGGCTGACAAGGCGCTTGCGGAAAAAACAAAAATGGAAAAAATCCTCCAGAACATGAATGATGGCATTCTTGCCTTTGACATGAAGGGCAATCTTACTCATATCAATCCTGAGGCAAAAAGGCTGCTCAACAGAAATTTCGTTGATGATATCACCTTCAATAAATTCTTCAAGGAAATCAATGCGGATATAACGCTGGAATCGCTGCAATATACACCGAGCGAGGATTTTGCAGAACGTGAAATACGGCTCAACGAGCAGATGCTGCAGTTCAGCTTTGTGCTGTTTTCACGCGACAGCAGCGAGGGAGGCGTGATAGTGATCATACATGATGTCACTCGGCATGAGAGACTTGAAAGTGCGCGGCGTGATTTTGTAGCTGATGTTTCGCATGAGCTGAGAACCCCGCTCACGGTAATCAAATCATACGCGGATATTCTTGCAGATACCCCTGACGCGGAGCCGCAGTTAAGAACGCGTTTTCTCAACACGATCTCTTCCGAAACTGACCGTATGACGAAGATAATTTCCGATCTTCTCACGCTTTCAAAGCTTGACGTAGACGCGAACTATGCCACACCGCACGAGGAAATAGATATCCGGTCAATGCTTGAAGGGCTGGTTGACAGACTCTCGCTCTCGGCAAAGAAGAAGAATCAGAAGCTTGTTTACACTCCAATCAACGATGTTCCGACCATAAAGGGTGACCGGGACGGACTTGAACGCGTGTTCACAAATATAATAACAAACGCTCTCAAATACACGCCGTCCGGTGGAAGTATAAGCATATTCTCAAGCAATGTGTATAACGATATACTTGTGAAGGTTTCTGATACCGGTATAGGAATATCAAAAGAACAGCTCCCGAACATATTCGACCGTTTCTACAGAGTGGATAAGGCGCGGTCTCGCGACAAGGGCGGCACCGGGCTCGGGCTTGCCATAGCAAAGCAAACAGTAGAATCCGCCTTCAAGGGCAAGATTTTAATAACCAGCGAGCTGAATAAGGGCACGGACGTTACGGTAAGTATACCGATACCAAAGAAATAGACGGCGCGGAAAATGTTGTGTAAATAGTATAAAAATAAACCTCCTTGGTGAAA
>JAFLUC010000037.1 GCA_022509005.1 Oscillospiraceae bacterium
TGTAGGTATTATAGGCGCTACGGGTATGGTAGGTCAGAGATTTATAACGCTTTTAACAGACCATCCGTGGTATGATATAAAGGTTGTCGCTGCTTCGCCGAGAAGCGCGGGTAAGTCGTATAAGGACGCTGTCGGTACAAAATGGTGCATGGACGGTGAAATACCGGCAGCTGTTGCAGATATGACAGTAATGAGCGCGCAGGATGATGTAGAGAAGATCGCGCAAATGGTGGATTTTGTATTCTGCGCTGTTGATATGAAGAAGGACGAAATAAAGGCACTTGAAGAACGCTACGCAAAGGCGGAGTGTCCGGTCGTATCAAACAACTCAGCGCACCGTCATACTCCGGATGTTCCGATGATCATTCCGGAAATAAACCCGCAGCATCTTGAAATAATCCCGGCTCAGAGAGAGAGACTCGGCACAAAGCGCGGCTTTATTGCGGTCAAGTCGAACTGCTCGCTTCAGTCATATCTCCCGGCAATGGCGATAATAAATATGAAATATCCGATCGACCATGCGATCGTTACAACATATCAGGCAATTTCAGGCGCGGGCAAAACGTTTGAAACATGGCCTGAGATGGTAGATAACCTCATCCCGTACATAGGCGGAGAGGAAAACAAGTCAGAGGTTGAGCCGAATAAGATCCTCGGTAAGATCGAGGGCGGAGAAATTGTTCCGTCAAATGAGCTTTCAATCGAGTGCCAGACGTATCGTGTTCCTGTTTCGGACGGTCATACGGCTGCTATATTCTTCTCATTCAAGGACGGAGTTGAAAAACCGTCAGTTGAAGAGATACAGAAGATGTGGAAGGACTACAAGGGTGCTCCGCAGGAGCTTAACCTGCCGCACGCGCCCAAGCAGTTCCTGTATGTGTATACAGAGGAAGAACAGCCGGATCAGCCGCAGATAAAAACGGCGCGCGAGATCGACGGCGGTATGGCGATCTCATGCGGACGTTTAAGAGAGTCAACACAGTTTGATTACAAAATGGTTTCAATGAGTCACAACACATTAAGAGGCGCGGCAGGCGGCGCGGTTCTGCTTGCAGAGCTTCTCACAGCAAAGGGATATATGGATTAATATTTATAGGAGGAGTCATCATGAAAACATTACCGTTTACCGGCTCGGCAGTTGCGATAGTAACCCCGTTTGACGGTGACAAAACAAATTATGATGCGCTGGGTGAGCTTATTGAATGGCACATCGCAAGCGGCACGGACGCGATCGTAATATGCGGCACAACCGGCGAAGCATCAACGATGCCGGATCCGGAGCATCTTGAAGCGATCAGGTTTACAGTTGAGAAGGCGGCAGGAAGAATAAAGGTTATCGCGGGAACCGGTTCAAATGATACGGCTCATGCGATCGCACTGTCAAAGAAGGCGGAGGAGTATGGCGTTGATGGACTTCTGCACGTTACCCCGTACTATAACAAGGCGTCGCAGAAGGGACTTATAACTCACTTTACGGCGATTGCGAACGCTGTTAAAGTGCCGATTATTCTTTATAACGTGCCATCAAGAACAGGCGTGTCAATCGCAATTGATACGCTTAAAGAGCTTGCAAAGGTAGAAAACATCGTAGCTATCAAGGAAGCAAGCGGAGACATATCATATACAGCAAAGGTAGCGGCAGAGGTACCGGAGCTTTACATCTATTCAGGCAATGACGATATGATAGTTCCTGTTATGTCGTTAGGCGGCAAGGGCGTTATCTCGGTTCTCGCGAATGTGTGTCCTAAGGAAACTCATGATATATGTCAGGCATATCTTGACGGCGACTGCGCGAAGGCTACAAAGATGCAGCTTGAATATCTTGAGCTTTGCAATAAGCTCTTTATAGAGGTTAACCCGATCCCGGTCAAGACCGCGCTTAACCTCATGGGCAAAAACGCGGGCAATCTCCGTCTCCCGCTCACGGATATGGAGGAAAAAAATCTCGCAAGCCTCAAAGCGACAATGCAGAAGTATAATTTGATATAATAATGGGGAAAAACAAAATGATAAAGATAATAATGAACGGCTGCAACGGCAAAATGGGTCAGGTGATTTCGCGACTTGTCGATGAGGACGAGGAGGCTGAGATTGTTTGCGGCGTTGATCTTGACACGACACAGAAGAATGGTTATCCGGTTGTAGGCTCAATAGGAGAATTTGACGGCAAGGCGGATGTCGTGATTGATTTTTCGCATCCTTCATGCTTAACAAGCATCCTTGACTACTGTAAAAAGACCGGCACGCCGGTTATCCTTGCAACGACAGGCTACAGTGCGGAGCAGAAGGTGGAGTTCACGGAAGCCGCAAAGGAAATTCCTGTTTTCTTCTCGGCAAACATGAGTCTTGGAATAAACCTTCTTATCTCGCTTGCAAAGCAGGCGGCGAGCCTTTTGCAGGATAATTTTGATATAGAGATAGTTGAAAGACATCATAACAAGAAGATAGACGCGCCGTCGGGCACGGCACTCGCAATCGCGGACGCGATTGATGAAACTCTCTCATATCCGGCTGAGTATGTGTTTGACCGCCACAGCGTGCGCCGTAAGCGCAAGCATACGGAAATAGGCATAAGCGCGGTAAGAGGCGGAACGATAGTCGGCGACCACGAAATCATTTTTGCGGGCAATGACGAGGTTATTGAGCTTTCACATCATGCCGCAAGCAAAGAGGTGTTCGCGGTCGGCGCGATAAAGGCAGGCAAATTTATGGCAGGCAAGCCGGCAGGCATGTATGATATGAATATGTTGGTTGCTGAAATGATATAAAATTGTAAATAAATAAAAGCATCGTATCTGTCATGAATACGGTGCTTTTTGCATATAAATATACTGTTCGACAAATTATTTGTGAAAATGGACCGGGAGAGACAAGAAACACAACAATATGACCAAAAAAATCAAATAATTTTATTGAAAATATAGTCTTTACTCACAAACCAATTTATGGTATAATAGTTATATATAGGAATGAGAGGTGAATTGAATGAACAATAATGAAATGCTCGGAATAAGCGATTTTCAGACATATCTGTTTAATTCGGGCGACAATTTCAGAACCTACGAATTTCTTGGATGTCATAGATTTGTAAACGAGGGTGAAAGCGGATTCCGCTTCGCTGTATGGGCGCCGAATGCCAAAGCTGTAAAGGTTGCCTGTGACAGCAACGGCTGGACGGGAGACGGGAAAGAGCTTGAACCCTTTGGAGAAACGGGAATATGGTGCGGATTTTACAGTGATATGCAACACGGGGATCTGTATAAATACGCGATAACAGCGCCGGATGATACCGTTTATCTCAGGTCTGACCCTTACGCTGTGCAATGTGAGATGAGGCCGGGAACGGCATCTGTGGCATATGATATAAAGAAATTCAGATGGGCTGATAAAAAATGGATGGATAAGCGTCCCAAGCTTGATAATATCCATTCGCCAATGAATATATACGAATGCCATGCGGGTTCATGGAAAATTCATGATGACGGCAGCTTTTATAACTATGACGAGCTGGCAGACGAGCTTATACCGTATCTTGTCGATATGGGATATACGCATGTCGAGTTCATGCCGCTTACGGAATATCCGTTTGACGGCTCATGGGGCTATCAGGTTACTGGATATTTTGCCGCGACATCACGCTATGGAACGCCGGAACAGCTCAAGAGCCTGATCAATAAATGCCATAAGGCAGGCATCGGAGTGATCATGGACTGGGTACCCGCGCACTTCCCGCGTGACGAGCACGGCCTGAGAATGTTTGACGGCACTCCGTGCTATGAGTATGCCGACTGGCGCGAGGGCGAGCACAAGGACTGGGGCACGATGGTGTTCGATTTCGCGAAGGGAGAGGTTATATCTTTCCTCACATCATCTGCGTATTACTGGGCAGAGGAATACCATATAGACGGACTCAGAGTTGATGCGGTTTCGTCCATGCTCTATCGTGATTACTCGAGAAATGACGGAGAATGGGTGGCAAATAAGTACGGCGGCAACGGCAATCTTGAAGCTGTTGATCTTTTGAGAAAGATAAACAAGATGATGGGCATGGAAATGCCGGGCTTCATGATGATAGCTGAGGAATCAACGGCATGGCCGCTCGTAACGGCTCCGCCGGAAAATGACGGACTCGGGTTCAACTTCAAGTGGAACATGGGCTGGATGAACGATACATTGAGATACGTTTCAATGGACCCGTATTTCAGAAAGGACAATCATTCGCTGCTCACATTCCTCATGATGTACGCGTACTCGGAAAACTTCATTCTTCCGCTCTCGCATGATGAGGTTGTTCACGGTAAAAAGTCGCTTATAGACAAGATGTTCGGTACTTATGAGGATAAGTTCAGGGCGTACAAGACCTTCCTGACGTATTACATGACAATGCCCGGAAAGAAGCTTATGTTCATGGGCGGCGAAATAGGACAATTCCTCGAGTGGCGTTTTGACGATCAGCTTGAATGGAATGTGCTTGACATTGACGCGCACAAGGAGCTTCATAAATACGTAAAGCAGCTCAATCATATGTATCTTGAGAACAAAGCGCTGTGGGAGTATGAGCAGAGCTGGGACGGCTTCAAGTGGGTCAATGACAGCGACAATGAAAATTCCGTTGTTTCATATTTACGTATGGGCAAAAAGTCTGAGGACATTGTGCTTGTGGCGGCTAATTTCACCCCGAATGACCGCCAGAACTACAAGCTCGGAGTTCCGTATGAAGGAGAATATGAGGTTATCCTTCACTCTAACTCAACAGAGTTCGGCGGAACAAGAAAAATTAATAAAATGGTATATCATGCGCAGAAGATGCAGTACAGTGATATGGAATACACATTAAGTGTTCCTGTCGACGGCAACAGCGCAATGATTATAAAGCGTAAAATAAAAAAGAAATAAATTAGGAGATGATCATATTATGGTATCAAAGAACTGTGTAGCTATGATACTTGCAGGCGGACAGGGTTCAAGACTCGGCGCATTGACAAAGAATGTTGCAAAGCCTGCGGTACACTTTGGCGGCAAGTACAGAATTATTGACTTCCCGCTCTCAAACTGTGTTCATTCCGGTATCGATACTGTCGGTGTCCTCACCCAGTACAGACCGCTTGAACTCAATACTTATATCGGAAACGGAAACCCGTGGGACCTTGACCGTTCACACGGCGGCGCGTTTGTTCTTCCGCCGTATCAGAGCGGCGAGACAGGAGAGTGGTACAAGGGTACTGCGAACGCTATCTATCAGAACCTCGGATTCCTTGAGGACTTCAATCCGAAAAATGTTCTCATTCTTTCGGGCGACCACATTTATAAGATGCAGTACAGCGAAATGCTCAAGGCTCATACAGAGTCAGATGCTGCTGTTACAATTGCGGTAATGCCTGTTCCGTGGGAGGAGGCTCCGCGTTTCGGTATCATGAACACAAATGAATCCGGTGAGATCGTTGAATTTGAGGAGAAGCCGGCAGAGCCGAAGAGCAACCTCGCTTCAATGGGTATATACATTTTCAAGTATGATATACTTAAAAAGTATCTTACAGACGATGAAAGAGATCCGCAGTCGGATAACGACTTTGGTAAGAACATCATTCCGAAGCTTCTTGCTGACGGACGCAAGCTCATGTCATACCGCTTTGAGGGATACTGGAAGGACGTTGGTACGGTTCAGTCGCTCTGGGAAGCTAACATGGATCTTATCGACGATCCCCCGAAGTTTGATTTAAGAGATACAAAGTGGACTATCTATTCAAGAAACTACGCGCTTCAGCCGCATTTCGTAGGTGAGGGCGCTGCGATCAAGTGTTCAACTGTCGCAGAAGGCTGCGTAATAGAAGGCAGCATTGAGCATTCTGTTATATCAAGTGCTGTTAAGATCGGAAAGGGCGCAACCATTAAAGATGCGGTAATCCTTCCGGGCGCGGTAATCGGTGACGGCGCAGTTGTCGAAAAGTCTGTAATCGGACCGAGAGCGGTAATCGGCGCGAACGCAAAGATCGGCGTAAATGATGAGTCGGATGATAACCCGTATGCTTCAAAGTACTGCACACACGGTATTGTTCTTGTTGAAGGAACAGCTGTGGTAGAGGACGGCGCTGATATTTTAAAGGGTTCAATGGTACAGGCAGCGGAATAATAAGTATTTAAATTTGAAAGGAATGAGTTAACTATGAGAAATGATACTATGGGTATTATTCTTACAGGAGATGAGAAGATCGCGCCGCTTACAGACATAAGAGCCAACAGCGCGCTTCCTATCGCCGGAAGATATAGAATTATAGATTTCGTTTTGTCAAACATGGCAAATGCGGGAATAGTAAATATAGGTATTGCTACAGAGTCGAACTATTCGTCGCTTATGGATCACACAAAATCAGGTAAGCCGTGGGATCTTGACAGAAAGAATCAGGGACTTAATATCCTCCCTCCGAACATCGAAAAGCAGCAATACGGCACAATCAAGGGAGATATTGATCTTCTTGAGGGTATAAGAGATTATATCGACAGAAGTCACCAGACATATGTTATCCTTTCATTGGGTAATATCATTTATAACATCGACTTTGAGGATGTTATAAAAAAGCACATAGAAAGCCAGGCTGACGTTACGGCGCTTTATAAAGATCTCTCCGATAAGAGTGAGGATATTATAAAGCACTATACGCTTTTTGAAATTGATAAGGAAGGCAGAGTAACCGATATAGAGGTTCAGCCGTATTATCCTAAGTCATCAAAGGCAAGCATGGAGATATATGTTCTTGAAAAGGCACTTCTTGAGAGTATTATCGATGAGTGCTCCGCACGCGGCGATGTGGATTTTGTTAAGGACGCTCTTGTTAAGAAAATCGACGGTATGATCATCAAGGGCTACGAGTTCAAGGGCAGCGTATATAAGATTGATTCAATGAAATCATACTATGCAACAAGCATGAACTTCCTTGATGCTGAACACAGAACAGAGCTGTTTAATCCCGAAAGACCGATTTACACAAAGGAGAAGGATAAGGCGCCTACAAAATACGGCGCGGATGCGGTATGCTCAAACAGCTTCATATCAGACGGCTGTGTTATTGAGGGAACGGTCATCAATTCAATCCTCTCACGCGGTGTTAAGGTTGCCAAGGGTGCAGTGGTTCAGAACTCAATCATTATGCAGGACAGCGTAATTGAGGAGAATGTTGAAGTTAACCATGTAGTATTCGATAAGGAAGTACGCATAACAGCAGGCAGAAAGCTTATCGGACAGGAAAGCTATCCGCTCGCAATTTCAAAGGGAACAAGAATATAAACAGATTACGTGAGCCGTTCATAATGAACGGCTTGCGCAATTTAAATTTATAGCGAATTTATCTAATATATTATTAGGAAATTTGTTTATTATAGTCAAAACAACTGTTTTTAAAAATTAAATTGACAAATTAAAAAAAATGTTTTAAAATATAGGCTGTTATGTAAAAAGCCTTAGAAAGGACATGAATATGAACGTATTATTTGCAACATCAGAATGTGCGCCGTTTGTCAAGACAGGCGGTTTGGGCGACGTAGCAGGATCACTGCCGCAGGCACTGAGAGAAAAGAATGTAGACGCAAGAGTGGTGCTTCCGCTTTATAACTGTATCCCTGAAAAGTTCAAGGAGCAGATGAAGTATATTGACCATATTTATATCGATATGGCATGGCGTAAGCAGTATTGCGGTATCTTTGAGCTTAAATATAACAACTGCATTTATTATTTTATAGATAATAAATTCTATTTCAACGGCGACAAGCCTTATGACTTTATACATCTTGACTGCGAGAAGTTCATATTCTTTTCAAAGGCTGCGCTGTCAATTCTTCCGACAATCGGATTCCGTCCTGATGTGATAAACTGTAACGACTGGCAGACAGGTCCTATACCGGTATTCTTGGATACGTTCCAGGATAACCCGTTCTACCAGGGCATAAAGACAGTAATCACGATCCATAACCTCAAGTTCCAGGGACGCTGGGATTTCAAGGGCATCAAGGATGCAATGGGTATTTCGGATTACTACTTTACGCCGGACAAGATGGAATATTACAAGGATGCCAACCTCTTAAAGGGAGGCATGGTCTATGCGAATAAGATTTCAACGGTATCAGACACATACGCTGTTGAGATCACAACTCCGCATTACGGAGAAGGTCTTGACTCGCTGTTAAGAGCAAGACGTAATGACCTTGTAGGTATCGTAAATGGTATTTCGTATGATGACTGGAATCCCGCAAAGGACGGTTATATAGTAAAGAAATACACGTCAAAAACAATAAAGGCGGGCAAGGCTGCAAATAAGGCTGAGCTTCAGCGTGAGATGGGACTTCCTGAGGATCCTGATAAGATGGTTATCGGTATCGTTTCGCGTCTTACGGATCAGAAGGGCTTTGACCTCATCGCGTACAAGCTTGAAGAGCTGTGCAATGGCGGCTGCCAGATTGTTGTTCTCGGAACGGGTGACGAGCAGTATGAGAATCTGTTCCGTCACTATTCATGGAAGTATCCCGAAAGATTTGCCGCGCGCATCACATATTCAAATGAGATGTCACATAAGATATATGCGGGCTGTGACGCATTCTTAATGCCGTCAGCCTTTGAGCCGTGCGGTCTTTCACAGATAATATCGATGCATTACGGCACTCTGCCGATCGTGCGTGAAACAGGCGGTCTCCGCGATACGGTTACTCCGTACAATAAGTACACCGGCGAGGGCACAGGCTTCTCGTTTGCAAACTATAATGCGGACGAAATGCTCCAGTGTATCTGGAACGCTATGGACGTATATTATAATAATAAGGATGCATGGTATGGTATGGTTAAGCAGGCTATGGCTGCTGACTATTCATGGAACGTATCGGCTGAAAAGTATATTGATATGTATTGCGGCATTACAGGCCTTGAGCGTCCGAAGGCGCCGGAATTAAAAAAAAAGATGAAGAAGAAGCCGGTCAAGCAGCCGGAGCATCTTCCTGATTTCGCCGAAATAATAGCGGCAGATGCGGCAGCATCGGAGGCTGAATTTGTAAAGACAGCAGCGGAGCCGAAGATTATTGAGATTCCGAATCCGTATCCGGAGGAACCCAAGAAGACTGCAAAGAAGCCCGCGGCAAAAAAGACAGCCACAAAGTCGACCAAGGCAGCTACGGCAAAGGCGTCCGAGAGGCTGGCAAAGGCGGCTGAAACTAAGTCAAAAGCAGGTAAAAAGACGACAAAAAAATCGTCAAAATAAGCCTGTTGATATAAAACCCCGGTAATCCGGGAATTAAGGAGAGTATATTAATGGCAGTAAAAACAACAAAGAAGCTCACTCCTGCGCAGGAAGCGTTAAAGAGCGATATCGTCGGTAAGATCAACAGACATTTTGGTAAGATTCTTGAAGAAGCTACACCGCAGATGGTTTACTCGGCATGCGCTCTCACTGTGCGTGACAGAATAATGGAGAAGTGGGCAAAGTCACACAGAGAGGTTAAAAAGGAAGGCTCAAAGAAGCTTTATTATCTTTCATTTGAGTTCCTCATGGGAAGACTTCTCTGCACAAACATTCTCAATCTCATGCAGACAGAGGATTATGAGGTAGTATTAGCTGACCTCGGTTACACATTACCGGAGGTAGCGGAGCTTGAAAACGATGCAGGTCTCGGTAACGGCGGTCTCGGTCGTCTTGCTGCATGCTTTATCGATTCACTCACAACTCTTGATCTTCCGGCTTACGGCTGTACTTTAAGATACGAGTATGGTCTTTTCAGACAGAAGATCGTAGACGGCTACCAGACAGAGCTTCCTGATACATGGCTTGAGCACGGCAACGCATGGGAGGTTGCGCGTCCTGAGGAGGCTGTAAAGGTTTCCTTCGGCGGCGATGTTCACACATACTGGGAAGACGGCAGAATGAAGGTCGGCTACAGTAACGAGAGAACAGTCCGCGCGGTTCCGTACGATGTTCCTCTTGCAGGCTATGATTCAAAAATAATAAACAATCTCAGACTCTGGGGTGCACAGTCGGCAACAGATTTCAACATGGCTGTATTCAGTGCAGGAAATTACGCGAAAGCAATTGAGGAAAAGGAGCTTGCAGGAGTTATTTCAAAGGTGCTCTATCCTGAGGATAACCATACAGAGGGTAAAGAGCTTCGTCTTAAGCAGCAGTATTTCCTCGTATCGGCAACACTCCAGTGGATTCTTAACGAGTTTGAGGTAAATAACGGTGATGACTGGATGCTTCTCCCTGATAAGATCGCGATCCACATAAACGATACACATCCGACAATGGCTATCCCTGAAATGATGAGACTTCTTATGGACGAGAAGGGTCTTTCATGGGATGATGCATGGTATATATGTACAAAGGTATTCGCTTATACAAACCATACTGTAATGAGCGAAGCGCTTGAAAAGTGGCCGCAGGATATGTTCCAGAGAGTCGTTCCGAGACTGTATATGATTCTTGAAGAAATGAACAGACGCCTTATGGAGCAGGTTGAAGCATTCTATCCGGGCGACAAGGGTAAGCATGACTGGATGGCTATTTTAGCAAACGGTCAGGTATCAATGGCAAATACATGTCTTGCTACGGTATTTGCCGTAAACGGAGTTTCAAAGCTTCATACAGATATTCTTAAGGCAGATATCTTCAGAGATTACTATATGATGGATAAGGAACGTTTCCACGCTATCACAAACGGTATCACGTTCAGAAGATGGATCGCTAACTGTAACCCTGAGCTTACAGCGCTTATAGACAGCAAGATAGGCAAGGGCTGGCTTAAGGATTCAGAGAAGCTCGCAGGTCTTGCAAAGTATGCAAATGACGAGAAATTCCAGAAGAAGTTTGAGGAGATCAAGCGTGCAAACAAGAAGGTTGTTGCTGATTATATCGAGGAGCACAACGGCGTAAAGATCAATCCTGATTCAATCTTTGATATTCAGTGTAAGAGACTTCACGAGTACAAGAGACAGATGATGAACGTTCTTCACATCATTGCCGAGTACAACAGAATTCTCACAGATAAGACATATGCCGAGAATTATTATCCTAAGACATATATCTTCGGAGCTAAGGCTGCTCCGGGCTATAAGAGAGCAAAGCTCATAATCAAGCTCATCAACTCGGTAGGCGAATTAATAAACAACGATGCGCGTATCAATGATAAGATCAAGGTTATCTTCATTGAGAACTACGGCGTATCGATCGCAGAGAAGCTCGTTACAGCTGCTGATGTTTCAGAGCAGATATCAACAGCAGGTAAGGAAGCGTCGGGTACAGGTAACATGAAGTTCATGCTTAACGGTGCCGTAACAATCGGTACAATGGACGGCGCAAATGTAGAGATGTATGAGCAGGTAGGCGAGGATAATATCTACATCTTCGGTCTCCGTTCAGACGAGGTTGACGCGAGAATCAAGATTATGGGCAATGACGAGGTTAAGCAGATTTATGCTACAAACGCGGCTCTTCGCGGTGCGCTTGAGATGCTTATAAACGGCGCGATCGTTCCGGACAATAATCTCTTCATGGATCTGTACAACACACTCGTATTCGGTGATTATGGTCAGGCTGATACCTACATGGTTCTCCGTGATTTCGAGGATTATATGCAGACATCAGAGCAGATTTCAAAGGATTATCAGGACAGAAAGTCATTCATAGCTAAGCAGATCATGAACACAGCTATGGCAGGCTTCTTCTCATCAGACAGAACAATAAAAGAGTATAATGAGAAGATCTGGCACCTGACACCAATAAAATAATTTATTGATACTAACATCACAAAAAAATCCCTCCAACCCAGGGATTTTTTTGTGGTATAGCATTATAAAAGGAGTAGGAATTATGGAAATAGAGCACAATTCCAGACAAAGATTTTTCCGGAAGCCATGCGGTGCTGTTACCTGCGGTACAAGGGTGCGCTTTCGTATATCGATCTACGGCGCGGGAATTCCGCGCTCGGTAAGGCTTGTGTATAAGCGCGACGGCGGCGAGGATATATATGCAGATATGCCGTATGTGTTTTCGGTGCTCGGCAGCAGCATCTATGAAAAAGCGGTTATCATGCCGGAGACGGCGGGTCTTGTATGGTATTATTTTGAGATTGCAACCGATTCGGGAGTAGTATATTACGGAAATAATTCCGAAAATCTCGGCGGAAAGGGCGATATAAGCTTCAATCCGCCGTCGCACTCGTTCCAGATAACGGTATATAATGAAGAATATAAAACCCCCGACTGGTTCAAGGAGGGTATCGCGTATCAGATATTCCCCGACCGGTTTTATAACGGAAACGAGGACGGTTCGTTTTTGGGGAACAGAACAGATATTATAAAACGCGGCTGGGGTGAGCAGCCCTTCTATAAGGCGGAGCAGTTTGGCGGCGAGTATAAATCAAATGATTTCTTCGGCGGCAATCTTAAAGGAATAATAAAAAAGCTGCCGTATCTTGAGGATTTGGGTATAACTATGATTTATCTTAACCCGATTTTCAGAGCGGCGTCAAACCATAAATATGATACGGGCAGCTATGAAGAGATAGACCCGATGTTCGGTGATGAGGAAACCTTCCGTGAGCTTTGCACGGAGGCAAAGAAGCACGGTATAAGAATCATTCTTGACGGCGTGTTTAACCATACAGGCGATGACAGCCAGTATTTTAACAAATACGGGAATTATGACAGCGTGGGCGCGTTCCAGTCAAAGGATTCACCGTATTATTCATGGTTCCGTTTTATGGATTTCCCAAATGTATATGAGTCATGGTGGGGCATGACTACCCTTCCTCAGGTCGAAGAACGCAGCGAGGCGTTAAGAGAATATCTTCTCTCCGGCAAGGACGCGATTGTGAAAAAGTGGATACGACTCGGCGCGTCAGGCTGGCGGCTTGATGTTGTTGACGAACTGCCTGATTTCTTCGTAAAGGAGCTTAGAAAGGGCGTTAAAGAGGTCAATCCGGAGGCCGTAATTATCGGCGAGGTATGGGAGGACGCTTCAAATAAGACCGCATACGGCGAGAGACGTGAATATTTCTATGGTGACGAGCTTGATTCGGTGATGAACTATCCGCTGAGAAATGCGCTTATAGATTTCGCGCTTTGCAGAATAGACGCGTTTGAGTTCAACAGAAGAATAATGAGTCTTAAGGAGAATTACCCGGCACCTGCATTCTATTCTCTGCTTAATATTATCTCATCACATGATGTTGAGCGGGTAATGACGCTTATGGGAGGCGTTCCGACTCGTCACGAGGTAGATCGTGAGCATCAGGCCCATTTTAAGCTGGACGGATATACGCTTGATGTTGCAAGACAGCGCGCAAAGCTTATATACGGTATGGTAATGATGATGCCGGGCGTTCCGTGTATATTCTATGGCGATGAGCTCGGAATGCAGGGCTATGGCGACCCGTTCTGCCGTGCCTGCTTCCCGTGGGATAATATGGATGATGTCGATCCGAACGCCGAAATGCGCACATGGATAAAGAAGCTTGCGGCTTTAAGGAAATCCTCAAAGGCGCTCAGTACAGGCGAGTTTAATTATATTTATAGAATAGGATATACCTATGCATTCATAAGGCAGTATGAAAATGATAAATTCGTGGTGCTCGTAAACTGTGACAGAACCGCAAAGGATATAAGGCTTGACGCTGCGCGTTATGGCATAACAAAGCTTGAAACCTTAACCGGCACAGATAACATCGACTCACAATATGAATCAGCAGACGGTATTTTCTATATGAAAGCGCAGCCGTGTTCAATGACGATATTTAAAGCGTAACGAAAAAACAAACAAAAATATCTGATTTTTATCTTGCAAACTTGTAAAAATTATAGTATAATCACATATAATAGCACGTGAAATTTCTGTAAATAAAGGAGAGATAAAAATGAACAAGAAATTAGTTTCGATTTTAGCATCAGCAGTTTTAGCAGTTCAGGCAGTTGCTATGCCTATCATAGCAAACGCGGAGGCGAGCGCAACGTATATAACGGATTCCGACTTCCTTGACTGTGCTGTCGGAGGTGCTGTAGGCAAGCCGCTTTACGGCATGGGTATTATTCTTGACGGAGGTCCGTGGCTCAGCAAGGGTTCGGCAAGCGAGCATTATCAGACCTTCTACTATGATGAAGAGAATCAGACAAACTACTGTAATATGTATTCAAACAGCTTGAAGGGCACAGACCTTTCGGGTTCAATGTATATGTATCAGAGAGACACAACCCAGAACTTCTCTCAGACATATGGATATTGTCAGTTCGATCTGAGAACACGCTCGGGCAGATTTGAGATCTCATACGGTTCCTTCTCAGACCCGACTTCAAATACGAACTACAAGGCAAATTCGCTCACAGTAGATACAAACAAGATCGTTGCTCATGACGGTTCAAGAGAGGTTACCGTTGCTTCAATCAAGCCGGAGACATGGTACACTGTAAAGATCGTTATTGATAACAAGCTCCAGTCAAACAGCATATCGGTAACAGAAAAGTCGACGGGTAAGGTTGTAGGTATGCTTGAGGATGCTGCTTATTTCCAGCCTGAGTGTACAAAGGTATGTATCTGGTGCTTCGGATATCTGAGAGGCAGCGCATATGACTATGATTTATCGCATGTAACGATTGCCAAGACGGATGAAAAGACAAATCCGTACTCGGTTAAATAATTAAACATACAAGAAAAATCTTGCCGGGGATGTAAGAATCTCCGGCAAAAGTCATTTTTAAAGAAAAAAAACTACAATATATTGATAGCATTTGACTCTTTCCAACAAGATGTGGACGCTGGTAATTAAATAAAAAAAATGCAGCAAATTTCAATAAATTTTTACTTGAAATTTGCAAAAACATAGTGTATAATATTAATATATGCATTTAATTATGCGAAAACATAACTGAAGCAAGGGGGAGAGAGAACTTTATGCGTCAGGAAAATGTTTTTTCACATGATAACAGCGTAAGTGATGCAAGTGCGGATTTTGAGAGTCTTGTCTTAAGAGATTCGGAAATTGTAAAACCGATTCTTAAAGAAAAATTTCTAAAAGACTACATATTCGGCGTCGGAGATTCAGAGGCGGAGTTCAGACTTTATTGCAGCGCTTTCAGAACTGAAAGCCGGGAAGCGGTGAGAGTTATTCTGCTCAAACCTAAGGGACGTGAAGCCCATAAGGATCTGATTTACATAAGAAATGCGGCAGAATGTTTTTTTGATAAGAAGCAGATCATATTAAGCTCCAATTTAACCTGCAGCGCAATTATGATTATACGCAGTGTGAGTGAAGACGAGCTTGATTCTGTTCTGCATAATGTGGTTTCATATGCGCGCAAGCATTACGAATCGGAGCTGCTTGCTGTTTACAGCGAGGTTGTACCGATTATGGATATACCGGAAGCTTATAAGCGGCTAAGAAGATGTGTGGAATATGCTTTCTATGCTGAAAACCCCGAGGTCATGTGCGAAAACACGGTAAGGATAGGTGAGGTATCCACCGCGCCGGTACTTGAATATACAGGAATCGAAGAAGCTGTATCCGGAGGCGATGAACAAAAGGCAGAGCGTCTTATTGATGATTTCTTTGCGGAGCTTGAAGCGTACATGCCGGCCCCCGCAGTGGCGAAAACATACTGTCTGGAGCTGTATGTGTGTATAATACGATGCTGTGACGCCAGCCGGATAGATGTTTATATGAAAGGCATTGTAGCTGTTCAGAAGGGAACAAGCTTCGGTTCGATAAAGCAATTTATCAAGGATACATCAAGGGAAATTGCGCGGGCAAATGCACCCGAACCGGTTAAGATCTACAGTTCGCTTATCAAGGATACAATGAGTATTATTGATAAGAATATAGGGAATGAAAAGCTGTCGTTGAGATGGATTGCCGGAACTATTCTTTATACTAATGTTGATTATCTCGGAAAGATATTCAAAAAGGAAACAGGTAAGAATTTCTCTCACTATGTCATGGAAAAGCGTATGGAGTTTGCAAAGGAGCTTATCATGCGCGGTAAGAAGGACAGAATATATGAGGTTGCCGAAAAGGTGGGCTACGGCACAAATTCCCAGTATTTCAGTCAGGTGTTCAAAAAGTACACAGGTATGTCACCGCTTGAGTACAAGGAAATAACGAGAACGCCCGCAAGAAAAACTATTTAATTAAAGAATCTGAAAGGAGCAGAGCTTAAAGCGCTATCCTTTTAAGATAAAACTATATGGAGGTATTATAATGAGTAAAAAACTTAAATCACTCATCTGCGCATTGATGGCAGGAACGATGCTTATAACATCAACCGGTCTTGTAGCGTTGGCTGACGATCCGGTTGAAACCAAAGTCGGCGAAGACGGCTCGGCTGTAGAGGTTACAACAGAAGCACCTGAAACCGCCGGCGGCGCGGACGTGGCAGAGAATGAAAAAGACGCTGATATGGTTGCGGATATCGAGGCTGAGCAGAGTGCGGCAGCTGAGGAAGCAGCAGCGGCGGAAGCGGCAGCAGCGGAAGCAGCTGCAAAAGGCTATGATAATGATACATATTATCAGAATGCGATAAAGGTTGTTTCGGCTCTCGGAATCATCACAGGCTATGATGACGGTTCAGTAAAGCCGGAATCAACGGTAACAAGAGCAGAGATGGCAACAATCGTTCTCAGAATGCTTGCACAGACAGGTAATGCGAAATATCAGAATGTATTTACAGACGTGGACGCAAGCCACTGGGCTGCAGATATAATTCAGACAGCAGTTGAGCAGGGTATATTAGACGGTATGGGCGACGGTACATTTGTTCCGGACGGAGATGTTACATACGAGCAGGTTATGAAGATGATCGTATGCGCTATGAACTATGGTCCGGATGCTGAGAATGCCGGAGGTTATCCGAACGGATACGTTTCAGTTGCAGGCTCAAACCTTAAGCTCATCACAGGCGTTAAGGGTACGGTAGGCGCAGCTATGCCAAGAGGTGAGGTTATAAAAGCAGTTTATAACGCGCTTCTCGCTTCATATAGAGAAATCACTGATTTCAGCGGCGGTCTTCCGGTATATACAGCAAAGGACACACTCGGCGTAGCTTTGTTTAACATGTACGAGGACGAGGGCGTTCTTACAACAACTCCGAATTTATCAATTTCTACAGGCTCGGTTAAAAAAGCCGGCATAATAACAATTGACGGCGTTGACTATAAGTGCAGCTTAAATGTTGACGAATACCTCGCAACAAAGGTTAAATTCTATTACATTGATGATAAGGGTGATGATCCTGAGGTCATTGCGATGTTCTCAATGGGTAAATCAACAGAATATGAATTCAAGGCTGATGACATAGCTGAAATAAGCACAGGCTCATCAGGCACAATGAAGGTATATAAGTCACAGACATCAACATCAACAACAAGCTATAAGATCAATAACGCAACAGTTATCTATAACGGATCACTTCTTTTGGCATCAGATGTAACAGGTTCATATGATGATTTCATCACACCTCATGTCGGCACAGTAAAGATTGTTGATTACGATAATGATGGTACATATGATATCATATTTGTTGACAAATACGAGACAATGCTCGTAACAAATGCAACATCAGAAAAGCTCAACGGTAAGATTGATAATGTAAACACAACAATCGAGTATGATCTTGATGATAACGATTATAAGGTAACAGTAACGAAGAACGGTTCAGAGGCATCTGTTAAGAACCTCAGAAAGAACGATGTTGCTTCAATCAAGAGAAATACAGCAGGCGATACAATTGATATTGTTGTAACAGGTGAGTCAATCACAGGTACAATCACAAGCGTCGGCGAAGACGAAGGTGATATGACAATCACAGTAAACGGTCAGATATACAAGGTTGACAAGAATGCAGAGGATTCTGTTGACACAGGCGTTTCAGGCACATTCTATCTTGACCAGTTTGACAGAGTAGGCTATATTGAGTCAACTGGCGCTCTTACAGGAAACGAAAAGTATGCTATGATCGCAAAGGTATACTATAACGATGAGAACGAGATCGTTGTAAGACTTTTCACTCAGGATGGCGAAGAGGTTGAGGCTAAGCCGGCAGGTTCAATGAAGTACTGGGCTCCGGGTGCAACATCATCAACAAAGTCACCAACAGAAAAACAGCTGGAAGCTTTAAACAGAGACACTAACTTCATACAGTGTAACGGAAATCCGGTCAAGCTTTGTAAGTATTCTCTTAACAGCGCGGGTGAGCTTTCAAAGCTCTATGTTGCTGTAAGTACGGCAAAAATAACAAACACAAAGGATTACAATGACGCACTTGTAGTTTATGCAACACAAGGCGAAACAGCCGAGGAGGCAAGCCTTAGAAACGTATCAGCAGTCGGCGGTACGCTTAACGGTTATACAATCAATGACGGTATAGTAGGCTTCATGGTTCCTGATACTGCAGGTGACAGAAGTTCAGGTGCTAACTATAAAGCAAATACAGTTACGGCATCAACGTATAAGTCATATGATAACGGTGTTGACCGTAAATTCGCAATCGGCGGATTCACATCTGCGAGCACAAAGACTGCGGGTGTTCTCGTTGAGTTTACAACAAGCTCATCATCAATGTGGGGTATTGATCAGGTTGATACTGCATCAGTAATGCCGGCTATCATAGTTTCAAAGATAGGCGAAGCTGCTGATGCTGAGGGTGAGATCGTTTATAATATCACCGGCTACCAGAACGGTACAGAAGTTTCATATACAACAACGCAGACAACAAGTGTTTATAACTTCAAGGGGTGGAATGACAGACAGTATGATGGCAGTGACCTGTTATTCGACGCTACAGGCGTAAATAAAAAGGCAAACTTCCTTGATGTAGTATCAGTGGGTGATATCGTTGTACTGGGTGCAGCAGGAAGTGATATACGCACAATGGTTAAGCTTGTTGACGCGGATGATATTGCAAAGCTGGCTGTAACCGGTTCAGGCGGCACTCTCACTTGGACTGATTGGGTAAAGGGTTCAAGTGCGATAGGTTCATCATCGCGTGAATTCTACTATATGGGCTTTGTTTCAGCAGTTGATATTGATGATTCAGCATTCATCGGCTTAAGAGATTATGACGGTTCAGTATCAGGCGCTGTAACATATAATACAAGCCAGATCTTCAGCCTTGTAACTCTTACAGTAGATACAAACGGAAAGATCACAAATACAAAGGTTGATAAGTCAGGCGGCATTGAGCCTTCAGAGCTTTACGCTTGGGGTGATGATGAGGATGTATTCGATTTTGCAATCTTCACTTCACTCAAGGGCAACATGAACAGCGGTTATGTGGTTCGTGTACAGATCGACAGATAATATAAAAACAGAAAATATCGGAGACCCGGAAAAGGTCTCCGATATATATGAATAATAAGGAGGTTAATAATGGCTAACAGTTTAAAGAAATTTATTGCTGTTTTGTCAGCATCAGCAGTTGTCGCGTCAGTGATGCCGATTGCTTTCGCGGATACAGAAGATGAAATTGATGAAGCTGCTGAAGTTGTTGAAGTTGCTGAAGTCGATGAAATTGAAGAAATTGCTGAAGTAACAGAGCTTGAAACAGCTGAAGACGGCGTAATTTACAATGAAGATTTTGAGAACTTTGAATTAGGTACACTTGTAAATCTCGGCACCACCTCAAATACAAGCTTTGCGGATAACGGTTTTAACTTCGGCTGTGCAGGCGGCAGAGACAGCGATCAGGCTCAAGTTGGTATCTCGGTGGTAAATGACACCACAAACGGCAGAGGTCTTAATATGTTTGCTTTAAAATATAACGATGGCGGCGCAAGAAGACCTTTTATCAAACTCACCAACTCCGGTTCGGCGCACAAATTTGTAAATGATGTTGTTGTAAATGTAGATATAAAATTTACAGCGGCAGGAAACATACTTAATCTGCTTGACAGCAACGGAACTCCGAACGCAGTAGCAGTTACAGCAACAGACGATATGTTGGGTAAGTGGATTAATGCAACTGTTGTATCATCCGGTGAAACTACATATATAATAGTTACAGATAAGGCAACATCTGCAGTTATCAGCTTCTCAACATCAGCAACAGTGCTTAAAGATGTTGCTGAGATCAGAATTAAGGATGAAGGCACCGCATCGAATTCAGTTACTATAGACAATCTCTATATAGCAGATGAGGAGTATGTACTCCCTGATGAAGTAATTCTGGATGCAGCGGTGAATTCACTCGTAATTGCAGAAGGTCAGATGGGTCTGGAAGTAATAGATGGCGTTTATCACGTTAAGAGAGATATAGGACTTCCTACGGTTTCTGAAGGCGCTTCTGTTGAATGGAATCTTTCACAGAGAGCTATAGATGATGAATCAGCTGCATGGGAAGCGACATCATTTGTTACAATTGAAGATGACATCCTAGTTTTAAAAGCAACAGCGGATTCAGCTAATTACTACGTAAAAGCAACAGCTACAATAACTGTAAACGATTTGACAGCTGTAAAAGAGTTCCTTTTCGTGGTTGAACAGATTTCGGATGAAGAGGCTGCAATTAAGTATGACGAAAATTTTGATAGTTTCCCGGCAGGTACTATTGTAAACATGAGTAACGGTTCAAATGGAAGCTATAAAGATACGAACGGATTTACGTTCACCTGCGGAACCAGAGGCGGAGACTACGATGCATTAGGTGTATTTTCAGTAACAAAGTCAGGCACTGATAATTATCTTCAGCTTAAAGAATCAAACTATGCAGGTCAGGGCAGACAGCCTGTTGTAAATCTTATAAGAACAAGCGAGGACAACTTCAAAAGAGCGGTATATCTTGATATGGAACTCAACTTCAGTTCCATAAACGGCGAGCTTCAGATTGTGGATGCATCAGGCACAATATTATCGATTACGCCTTTGGATGATACGTATCTCAATAAATGGCTTCACTATGTAATTTCTTCTTCATCAGGTACTACAATAGCTGTTTATGATGGTGATACAGCAATCAGCTATTACACAGATGACCATTCACTTAAAAACGTTGCAAAATTTACAACCCCTGATAAAGTATTCGGAACGATTGGTATCAACAACCTTGTTATTGCGGATAAGGCGTATAAAACTCCGGATGCGGATATCGTAGCGGCTGCAAAGGCTAATATAGATATTACAGATCTTACAGTGAAAGATGGTGTGTATACGGCAACGGCAGACTTCCAGGTTCCTGCAGCACCAGTAGGCGCAACTGTTACATGGAAGGCAATGCAGAAGGCAAAGGGTTCAGATACATGGGAAGAATCATCCTTCATCACTGTTGCAGGTACAAACGCAACGATCAATCCGACAGATGATATTGATAATTATGATGTAAAGCTTGTTGCAACGATCAAGTCTGGCGAGGTTTCAGAGGATGTGGAATTCATAATCGCGCTTCCGAACCCGATGAATGAGCTCACGGGCTTTATAGCTTCACATATCCCGGTTGTAAATACAACTGATAAGGATGCAGCGAATAAGACAATCACATTTGATCTTTCAGGAGAAGATGTTCTTAAGTACGACCTTGTGCTTCCGGTAACAAGCAGAACATACAAAAATACGACAGCCGCATGGACATCATCAGACAGTGAGCACATCTCAATCGCAGCTGATGGTACGGCTACAATAATGACATCAGATCTTAACACACATGATGTAACACTTACAGCTGTTGTTACATATAAGAAGGGTAATATCACATACTCAAGTGAAGAGCAGAAATTTACTGTAAAGATGGGCTATACATCAGAGGATGTCGCATCAGACGATGCTACATTTGGAAAGTATAAGGTTCGCTTTGATAAGGCATATGATGCAAACTTCACAGCAATTCCGTCAAACACAACATCAAACATAACATTCCCGACAAAGGGTTACTTCGGTTCAGTCTTCTCATGGAATTCAAGCGTACCGAATGTTATCTCCAACCAGGGTAAGGTTACAAGAGCTTCAACTGCGAAGTCAGTAATTCTTGCTGCTTTAATTGTAAGCGGCGAGGTAAGCGATGAAAAGCAGTTCACCGTATCAGTTCCGGGAACAGGAACCGGCGGCGGCGGTGGCGGCGGTGGTTCAACATCGTCAACAGGTACCACATCAAAGAACACAGGCTCAGGCTCAATTGCAACACCAACAACATCAGCTGTTGAGGGCTCAGGCTCTGTAAACGGTGAAGAGGTTGTTAATAAGCTTCTCGAAGAGAAGGCACAGTCACAGGATCTGTTCACAGACCTCAGCAGTGCAAGATGGGCAAGCGACGCTATTAACGGTCTTGCTAAGGCAGGCGTTATAAACGGTGTAACAGATACACTGTTTGCTCCGAACGATACTGTAACAAGAGCGCAGTTCGCAAAGATGCTCATGGGCGCATTTGGTCTTACAGCTTCGGCATATACAACATCAAGCTTTGCTGATGTTTCAACAGACGCATGGTACTTTGACGCTGTTGAAACAGCATACAACCTCGGCATCATCAATGGTATAGAGGACGGCGTATTTGCTCCGGACGCTCTCATTACAAGACAGGATATGGCTGTAATGGTAACAAGAGCAGCAGAGGCAGCAGGCAAGACAATTCCGGAAGTAACAGGATCAAAGAGCTTCGGCGATGCAAACAGAATTTCTGATTATGCAGTAGATGCAGTTGATACACTTGTTAAGGCAGGTATAATCAATGGTATAACAGATGCAATGTTTGCGCCGCTTGACAACGCAACAAGAGCACAGGCTGCAAAGATTTTGTATAATTTCTTATAATACCAACCAAAAATAAATGTAAGTGTCGGAGTTAATCCGACACTTATTTTTTCAAACAGACAAGGGAGTATAATAAATGAGAACATTATATATAGAATGTAACATGGGTGCCGCGGGGGATATGCTGCTTTCTGCGTTTACGGAGCTTGTTGAAGATCCATCTGAGTTTATTGCGAGGCTGAATTCTGCAGGGATACCGGGTGTTGTATATACAATGAATAAGGCGTCCAAATGCGGAATTACGGGAACACAGATTGAGGTATCGGTCAACGGCGCTGTTGAAGATGAGCATTTGCACGAGCACAGACACGAACATCACCACGCGGGAATGCATGATATTCGTCATATAATAGATCATCTTAACGTATCAGATACCGTGAAAAGGGATGCGGAGGCTGTGTATAGGATTATCGCGGAGGCCGAGAGCCACGCGCACGGCAAGCCAATTACTGAAATACATTTCCATGAGGTAGGCACAATGGACGCCGTGGCGGATGTTGTTGGGGTATGCATGGCAATAGAGGAGCTTTCGCCGGACAGAATACTATCATCACCGGTCCATGTCGGGAGCGGCACGGTTCACTGCGCGCACGGCATACTGCCGGTTCCGGCACCGGCAACAGCATACATTCTGCGTGATGTCCCTATATATGGCGGAAGCATTAAAGGAGAGCTTTGCACCCCTACGGGCGCAGCCCTGCTCAAATATTTTTCGGACGACTTCGGCGCTATGCCGGTGATGATTGTAAAAAATACTGGCTACGGAATGGGGCATAAGGATTTTGAAACAGCAAACTGTGTAAGAGCAATGCTCGGTGAAACCGAGGATGGACATGATAAGGTTATAGAATTCAGATGCAATATTGATGATATGACAGGTGAAGCGATCGGGTTTGCATCACAGCTTCTTCTAGACAAGGGCGCTCTTGACGTATATACAATACCGGTCGGCATGAAAAAGAATCGTCCCGGCATACTTCTCACATGCATGTGCCGTGAAGAGGACAGGACTCGTATGCTTGAGCTTATATTCAGACATACAACCACAATAGGAATCCGTGAATATATATGCAATCGTTATACACTTCGGCGAACTATAAAAACGGTAAATTCAAACTACGGCGAGCTTCACGTAAAGGAATCGAAGGGCTGGGGAGTTACTAAAGTTAAGCCGGAGTATGATGAGCTTGAAAGATTATCGCGGGAAAATGATATCGCACTTTCGGATATTAAGCCTGAAATATGATACTTTATTCATAGGACCGCATAAAAACCGTGAAAAAAAATCACATTTTTATAAAATTTTTCTTGCATATTTAAACATTACATGGTATAATACTGTTGATTGGGCTTAAAGGCTAAGCCCGCAGCAATAAACAAAGGCAACAAACAATTCATATATTTGCTGCTGTACAATACCGGCAGTGATCCTCCGCAAGGGATTGCTCCAAAATAATTATTATAATATAAAGGAGGATCTTACCAATGAAATATGGTGAGAAAGTATTAGAAGAATTAAAGAAGAACCATCCGGGACAGCCGGAATTCATCCAGGCAGCTACAGAGGTTCTCGAAACAATCCAGCCGGCGCTCGATGCTCATCCGGAGTTTGAGGATGCAGCTCTTCTCGAAAGACTCGTTGAGCCGGAGAGAGTAGTAATGTTCAGAGTTCCGTGGGTTGATGACAACGGTAAGGTACAGGTTAACCGTGGTTACAGAGTACAGTTCAACAGCGCTATAGGACCTTACAAGGGCGGTCTCAGACTTCACCCGACAGTAAACCTCAGCGTTATCAAGTTCCTCGGCTTCGAGCAGATCTTCAAGAACAGCCTTACAACACTTCCTATCGGCGGCGGTAAGGGTGGTTCAGACTTCGACCCGAAGGGTAAGTCAGACATGGAAGTTATGAGATTCTGCCAGAGCTTCATGACAGAGCTTTCAAGACACATCGGCGCTGATACAGACGTTCCTGCCGGCGATATCGGTACAGGCGGCAGAGAGATCGGCTTCATGTTCGGTCAGTATAAGAGACTTAAGAACGTTTATGAAGGCGTTCTTACAGGTAAGGGTCTCACATGGGGCGGTTCACTTGCTCGTACAGAGGCTACAGGTTATGGTCTTGTTTACTTCGCTGAAGAGATGCTCAAGGAGCTCGGCACATCATTCGAAGGTAAGACAGTAGCTATCTCAGGTGCTGGTAACGTTGCTATATATGCATGTGAAAAGGCACAGCAGCTCGGCGCAAAGGTTATCACAGTATCAGACTCAAACGGTTATGTAATCGATGAGGACGGTATCGACCTTAAGGCAGTTCAGGAGATCAAGGAAGTAAGAAGAGGCAGAATTAAGGAGTATGTTGATACTCACCCGAACGCTAAGTATGTTGAGGGCGCAGGTCTCTGGCAGGCAGTTAAGGTTGACG
>JAFLUC010000038.1 GCA_022509005.1 Oscillospiraceae bacterium
TTGTCTCATACGCTGCGAGAAGCATCCAGTCCGAATCCTTGTAATTTTCATTTACAGAATTTATGTATATGTTAAGCACGGCCGATGTTATCTTCTCCGGATCAATACTTCCGTCTATTGAAAACTCCATAACACCTATCCTGTTGCTTCCTACCGTAACGCTGTTGCTGCCGGTCGTTCCCTGAACAAACGGCGCGCGCTCATTATTTCCGTTCAAATTCGCGCCTGCTGTGCCGATAAACAAACCCGTACCGCTTGCGCTGCCGCTATGTCCGGCATTCGTCATTTCGCACGTATACTCATCATCAGCAGATACCGGCATTGTACCGATATAGAATGTGCCAAGCATAACGGCTGAAACAGCCGCGCTTATAATTCTTTTTAACCTCATATTTTACCCTCCTGATATGATTTTTTCAATGAAGATTCAATTATCACATACTCGTAACCTTCAAGCTCAATCATTTCGCCGTCAACACCGATTCTGCGCTTTTCCGTGCTGAAATTCATAATGAATTTCCTGCCTGCACGCTCCTTAACCATAATGTCCTTTACATATCCGCTATCAACTATTCGTGGAATTCCGGAGTGGTCAATCACGTGCTTATAAAATTCGTACAGAAAATCGTCATCGGTATTGCAGGCAAGATAATACGCCTTCCCGCCGCCATATTCATTCTCCGTTG
The DNA here is from genome assembly GCA_022509005.1 of Oscillospiraceae bacterium. Classification (GTDB taxonomy): domain Bacteria; phylum Bacillota; class Clostridia; order UBA1381; family UBA1381; genus Ornithomonoglobus. The sequence continues at coordinate 687 of JAFLUC010000038.1, forward strand.
CCGCGTCAAGTCCGGCATAAAAATCATGTTCATATCTCGCAAGCGTTTTTGCGCCAAGATTTTCTGTAAGCTCACAGAAATTTATCGCCTTAAATGTTTTGTCTTCATATGAAATTTCGTTAAACTCATCATCGCAGAGTGCATCGATTTCATTTACGCGAAGTCCAAACACATCGTTTAAGCCGTGCGGTGCAAAAGCAGGATTTCTTCGCGTGCCGTGGAAGCATAAATCATTTTCGTTCACAAGACCGCTGTAATGCGTCAGAACAAAGCTGCCGCCATTTTCAACAAACCGGCGGATTTTATCCGCAACGCCATCTTTGAACATATACAGCATAGGCGCGGAAATTACCTTGTATCCGGAAAAATCCGAGTCAACGCCTATCACATCGATATTGACATAGTTTTTCAAAATCGCCTCATAGTGTGCTCGTGGGATTTTATCGAACAATTCCTTGTCCTTCCTTAGATTTTGCTGTTCAAAAAGCGCGATCATGTTTTCCCAGTCAAAAATAACAGCGACATCAGCTTTGCTCTTTTGTCCCTTTAAATATGACATCTCCTTCAATTTCGCACCTACCTCACGCACATCCCGGAATACGCGTGTATCTGAGCTTCCATCGTGGTCAATAACCGCACCGTGAAATTTTTCTGTCGCTCCGAGCGATTTTCTCCACTGGAAATACTGAATGGAATCCGCACCGCTGGATACTGCAAGCATTGAGCTTAGCATGTGCATTTTTGGACGTTTCAGCTTACAGAATTCAAAATGGTTCGGCGCGCTCGGCACACTTTCCATAAGGTAAAACGGTTTGCTTTTGAGAGCACGCATAAAATCAAACCGCATACTTGCCCATACGGCAGTTTTCCATTCACTCGTCTTATCCTTTCCCAGATGCCACATCGGATAACTGTCATAGCTTGTAATATCAAGAGACTTTGCCATTTTATGATAGTTAATCTTCACGGTATGATGCTGCATAAACATATTCGTAGTCACAGGAATATCGGGATTGTATTTTTTAACTATCTCTTTTTCCGCTTCAAGGAAGTCGATATGTAAGTCGGAGTAGAACCGCATATAGTCAATCACCTGTCCGTGAAGCTGTCTCTCACCAAAACGCACCGGTGGATTTATCTCGTCAAAACCCGTAAATCTACGGCTCCAGAACGCCGTCCAATACTGTTTGTTCAGCTCATCAATCGTGCCGTATTTATTTTTCAGCCATTTCCTGAAATTTACAGCACAGTTTTCGCAAAAACAAAGCCCGTGCATTTCATTCGACAAATGCCACATTATAAGTGCGGGATGATGAGAGTAATGCTGCGCGAGCTTTTCATCTATTATCCGCACCTTCTCGCGCCATATCTCACTTGACTCACAATGATTTTCACGTCCTCCAAAAGGCATGCGCTGCCCATCCATAAAATTACCGCGCATGATTTCAGGATATTTCTTTGCAAGCCACGGCGGGCGCGCTGCCGACGGTGTTGATAGAATCACATATATTCCGTTTTCGTAAAGCCGGTCCATAATGTTATCAAGCCATTCAAAAGTGAACACGCCCTCCTCCGGCTCCAATGACGACCAAGAAAACACGCCGAGTGTTACAACATTCACTCCCGCCTCCTTCATCAGTTCAATATCGTCATCTAATATTTCCGGATACTCCAACCACTGATCGGGATTGTAATCTCCGCCGTGTAAAAGATTTGATATTTCATCAATTTTCATTTCTCAGTCCTCCGTGATTTCGATTAGTTGGTTTCTCTCATTATACCACTAAAACAGAAACATTTCAACCGCTTATAATAATAAAAAAACGACTCATCGTTAAGTTGACAAGCCGCTTGCATAACCGGCAATAACATTATATCACATTTTGGAACTATTCTCATTCTTTTTTGTCACATATCAATTATATCATAACAGCATAAAAATCTGTTTGAATCAGTATGGTTTGCTTCACCGAAACGCTGGAAATGTACTATCTCACGTTCACGTAGGAAACGTATAACCTGATTTACATCCGGATCATCCGAGAGACGGAGAATGTTATCATATACCGCTCTTGCCTTCTGCTCTGCTGCGAGATCTTCAAACAGGTTTGTAATCGGGTCGCCGGTTACAGCGATTGACGCTGCGTTAAACGGTGATCCCTGCGAGCTCTGAGGGAATACCGACGCGCCGTTATCAGCATAATACTCCCAGGTGTTCATCTTAACCCACTCTTCTGCCGGCTCGCCCTCAGAAAGCTGCTTCACAAGTGTTCCAACCATCTCAAGATGCCCAAGCTCTTCTGTGCCTATATCCGTCAGTAGTCCTTTTGTAACATCATCCGGCATTGTGTAGCGCTGCGAAAGATATCGCAGTGACGCTCCCAACTCACCGTTTGGACCGCCGTACTGCGTTGCCACGATGTTTGCAAGCCTTGTATTCTTATTTTTTATATTGACCGGAAATTCAAGAAACTTATTATACTTAAACATTTAAATTCGCCCCTCTTTCCCACGGCCATGGTGAATCAAGCCATGTAAATTCCTCAAAATTTGCAGCATTAAACGCCTCAAGCGGGCCAAATGCCTCCTCATACTCACGCTTCGCCTTCTTGAATTTCTTCACAAGCTCCTGGAACATACAAAATGCCTTCTTGTCACCGGGGTGAGTATCAAGATACAGCAGCATATCGTATGCGGCAAAGTTGTATTTCTGTACTGCAAATAATTTTTCCTGCTTACTCATCGTCTGTACCTCCCCACTGTTTGCACACACAGCCGTATTCGCAGATGCTAAGATCAAGCTCTGGGAATACAGTTCCGCGCATAATCGCCTTGTCTGTTCCATAGACATCTTCCATTTCCTGCACGGGCACGTATCCATATCCTACGCAGCCACAGCCGCGGTCTTCGACCACTCTGTTTCGGCATGAATTATTACGCATGCAGCTACTGTTTTCTGCCATTTATAAACATCCTTTCTATATAAATTACGGATTCGATCCGCAGTTTATATTATGCGAAAAGCGGATTATACGACACAAGAAACACAGCAATAATAAAAGGGCTTCGGATGGAGCCCCCTATTTCTATTAAGCAACATCTATCTGTACTGCGACATATACATCTGATAATACGCTCCTCTTCTGCTCATCAGATCATCATGGGTGCCCATCTCTGATATATCTCCATTGTTTACTACAAGTATCATATCCGCATTGCGTATTGTAGAAAGACGGTGCGCTATAACAAAACATGTTTTATCCTTCATCAGCTCGCGCATAGCGTTTGATATGTATTGCTCGGTCCGCGTGTCAACATTCGAGGTCGCCTCGTCGAGAATGAGCATACTTGCATCGGAAAGCATAGCACGGGCTATCGTTAAAAGCTGCTTCTGTCCCTTTGAGATGTTAATTCCGTTTTCACTTAAAATTGTGTCATAACCTTCAGGCAGACGCTCTATGAACTCATGTATCTTCGCCGCCTTCGCCGCACTGATTACCTCCGCCTTTGATGCATCCGGTTTAGCATATGCTATATTTTCATAAACCGTACCGTTAAAAAGCCATGTTTCCTGCAGCACCATTGCATATAGCTTTCTCAGATCAGAGCGGTCTATTGATTTTATATTCACACCGTCTATCTTAATACTGCCGCTATCCGAATCGTAAAAACGCATAAGCAGATTTATGAGCGTTGTTTTTCCTGCGCCGGTCGGACCCGTTATGGCTATCAAAGAGCCCTCTTTTACCTCAAGACTCAAATCGTGTATAACCGTTTTGTCCTTGACGTATCCGAATCTTACATGCTCAAGACTTACGTCCGTATTATTAATAGCCGCGTTCTTATCAATAACATCATATGCGTTTTCTTTTTCCTCATCAATCAGCTTGAATACGCGTTCGGCAGCCGCGCACGCTGATTGCAGTTCGTTTATAATATTTGCAACCTCATTTATCGGTCCGGCAAATTTACGTGAATAAAGAACAAACGAGGAAATTGAACCGATGCTTATGTTTCCGAATAGATATAAAATTGCACCGAATATACTTATCAGGGACAGAGACAGATTGTTTATAAATCCCATCGACGGTCCTGCCATGCTTCCGTAATAGTCAGCGTTATAAAATGCGCGGCATGCAGTTTCGTTCTTTTCATCAAAACGACTTATAATCTCGTCCTCACCTGAATATGCTCGTATTGTTTTCTGACCTGTAATCATTTCCTCGGTATAGCCGTTTAAATCACCAAGTGCCGCCGAACGCTTCTTAAACAACGGATGCACTCGTTTTGCTATAAATCCCGTTACAAATATCGAAAGCGGTATCGTAACAATAAAAACTGTCACAAGCATGGGCGAAATCAGTATCATCATTATAAACGCACCTGCAATCGTTATCGCGCTTGCGAAAATCTGTACCAAATCCGAGGACAAGGATGTGTTCACCGTATCAATATCATACGACAGCTTACTTATAATATTACCCGCGTAATTTGAATCAAAATAGTTCACCCGAAGTGACGCAAGGCTGTTAAACGCGTCACGGCGCATAGTAAACACTATTTTCCGCATTATATGTATCATCATCACCGACAGCAGATATGACAGCGCAGACGATAATATATAGAAAATTATCATCAGAATCACATAAAATCCTACTGCCTTAAAATCTGTGCCGCCACCCGGGTGTATCGCGTCTATCGCGCGTCCGGATAAATTCGGGCCAATCAGTGCGCATACATTCGCCGCGCTCGTTAATATGATGGCGGCAAGAAGCCACAGCTTGTACTGCATAAGATATTTCCACAAGCGTTTTAGCACATATTTTATATCTCTGGGTTTTTCTGTTTTATCACTTAATCCGCGCCGTGCCATTTTGCCTCCCTCCTTTCTTTCTACGCTACGTAAAACTCCGTTTTACTATGCTACAATTCGCAAGCGAATTGTTCACTTATTCTCCCATCTGTAATTTTGCTGTTTCCTTATAAGAACTGCAATTTTTCATAAGCTCCTCATGCGTGCCCATACCTTCTATCTCACCGTTGTCAAGAAAAATTATATTGTCCAGATCCTTGACAGAGCTTATTCGCTGGGCTATGATTATAATGGTCGAATCACCATAATTTTTCCTCAGCGCTGCTCTTAAGGCCGCATCGGTTTTATAATCGAGCGCCGATGATGAATCGTCAAGCACGATTATCTCAGGCCTCGTCGCAAGTGCGCGGGCTATTAAAAGCCGCTGCTTCTGTCCGCCCGACAGATCATTTCCCTTTGGATTTAATACTGTGTCGATTCCGTTCCGCAGTCCTTCCACAAATTCATATGCCTGCGCGTTTTCTAGTGCTGATATAATATTTTCTTCGGGAAGTCCTCGTCCGAAATCAACGTTGTTCCTTACACTGTCAGCGAAAAGAATATCGTTCTGGAACACCACTCCGAATTTCTTGCGCAGAATATCGTTTTCATATGAGCGGATATCCTTTCCGTCTATAAATACACTTCCGCTGTCCGCATCATAAAAACGCATCAGTATATTTATAAGTGTGGTTTTTCCTGAGCCTGTCGCGCCTATAATACCGAGCGACCCGCCCTTGTTCAGACTAAAGCTTATATTACTGAGGTTATTCTTGTGTTTATTGTATGAAAAGCATACGTCATTAAGTCTTATAAAATCATTGCACTTATCGTTCGTGTTGATTTTTTCGAGATCTTTTTGGTCATACAGCACCTCGCTTATCCGTTTTGCCGATGCGGCAGCGCGTGAAACTATCACAAATATTCTCGTTATTCCCATTACCGCGTTCAGAATGACCGCGAAATATGATGTGAACGCGACAATAGTTCCCAAACCTGTTGCGTTTCCGCTCACCCTGTATGCGCCGATAAAAATCACTATTGAAAGAGCAATATTTAAAAGCATATTTATTATCGGGTTTGTAAGACCCATTGCGATATTGGCTCGCTCCTCGTTTCGTGATACCTCCTCGTTGATCTTTGAAAAACGATTCATCTCATATTCCGTTTTTGACAAGGCCTTTATTACCCGTACTCCAGATATATTTTCTCGTATAACCTGCACCATCTTATCAATCGACTTTTGCAGATGCACAAAGAGCGGTATGCCTTTCATGGAAACGATTATAAACACACCTATTGCAAGAGGCAGCACTGCTATCCAGACAAGAGCAAGCGGCACGTCCATCGAGAGCGTTATAACTATACCGCCGAACAGTAAAATCGGCGCGCGTATTCCAAGACGCAGCAGCATTCCTGTCATGCTGTTCAGATTATATGTATCTGTTGTTATTCTCGAAACGAGCGACGGTACCGTGAACGCATCTGTTCTTTCAGACGAAAGAGACATAATCTTCGCAAACAGATCGTGCCGCACCCGCATTGTTGTATCGCGCGCTACGGAAGACGCAAGTCTGTTCGCGGTTACATTGCCGACAACGCACACAACGGAGCAGAATATCATCAAAGCTCCCCAAAGCGCGATAAATGACGTGTTTTCAGATGGGATTACAACGTCGATAATATGCGCCAAAATCCACGGTATGCACAGATCCATTGACGTGGCGATTGTTTTTATAACAAGTTCAACAGCAATTCTCACCTTGCATGGCTTAATATATGATAAAAACCATTTCAACGTATATCCCTCCATTTGTAGTTTAATAAGGGGCTTCATAATGAAGCCCCTGTTTCTCTTAGGTATATGCTCAACAACCGCAGCCGCAGTTGTTGTTGCTGTCGCCAACGCCGTTGTTGCCGCAGCAGCAGATGAGGATTATGATGATAAGAATCCAGATCCACTCCTGATTGCCGTTGTTACCGAACAAACACATATCTTGCAACCTCCTTTTTCTGAATTGTAGTATATACTATTCTATCGTCAGAAAAAGTGTTACAATTATGCTATTTCAATTTTTGTTTTGATTCTGTAAATACATAAATCCCCTCACGGCTCTTGGAAAAATAAATATAACTCACCACTCTGCCGCGTCGTTTAACCGCTGATGACCAGCCCCTGCCATGTATTGTTATAGGTGTATAATAGCAGTCAGGATAGTTGGTATCCACGTATTTTGCGAGTGCCTCATGCTGCTCCTTGAATCGAGGTTTATTAAACAGTCCTTTTCCGGCAACAAAGCTGTATACCGCAGCCGCAGCCGCAGCAGTCAGCACAGTACGATTCTTGATCTTCTTTAAATCCATGACTATCCTCCTAACCTCTATGGTATTCATTATATATATCACGCTTAGGTGTATTGCGGTCGATTGACACAGCCTTTATCGCTTCCTTGGGGATCATTCCGTCGGATATATATTTATCAACGTGCTCTGAAACCGTCATATCGGTCCAAAAGCATTCCTCAGGCTCTTCCTGTTCCGATGCGCCCTCTATAACAAGAACATATTCTCCTCTTGGCGTTTTTTCCGAATACAAAGCTATTGCTCCGTCGATTGTTGTACGTATAACTTCCTCATGAAGCTTTGTAAGCTCTCTTGCAAGCGCAATTCTTCGCTCGCCGCCGAATGCAGATTTCATATCCTCTAAGGTTGTCCTCAGCTTATGCGGCGCTTCATAAAAAATCAATGTGCGCTTATCATTCGCCACGCTTGTGAGATGCTCATATCGATGACGCTTATTGACTGACAAAAAACCCTCGAACGCGTATCGCATTGTTGAAAAGCCCGATAGAATCAGCGCAGTAATTCCCGCAACAGGTCCTGGAACCGATGTAACGGTTATATCGTTTTCTATACACAGCCTAACAAGATCCTCACCCGGATCGGAGATTGCCGGCGTACCGGCATCGGAAACCTGAGCGACATTTTTTCCTTCTGACAGAAGCTTTATGATATATTCACCTTTTGATTGTTTATTATGCTCATGATAGCTTGTAAGCGCTTTTGTTATTCCGAAATGGTTCAGAAGCTGCAGCGTCCGGCGCGTATCCTCCGCCGCGATAAGATCAACCGATCTAAGTATTTCAAGACAGCGCGCTGACACATCACCCAGATTGCCTATGGGCGTTGCGCAGAGATAAAGCGTACCCTTTTCATCTGCCATAAATTTCATCAATCTCCTTTGAGTATTCGCTATTCTCATTGTACACATAAAGCTGCGGCAAAAATTTGATATCGCTTTTCGCATTCTTTATACCACAAATAAGCACCATATTAGGTTCTTTACCCATTTTGGGCGCAACCATACGAATAATTTTCGGCTCAATTCTGTATTTATGCATCACAACAAATATTTCCGCAAGTCTTGACGGGCGGTGCACCATGAACATACTGCCGTTTGTTTTGAGCAAATCAGACGAAACACGCACAACATCATCAAGCGTACATTTCACCTCATGACGTGAAATAAGTTTCATATCATCGGCATTTACAATTCCGCTGCCCGTTTTCATATACGGCGGATTTACGGTTACCGTTTCAAAACAGCTTTTGCCGTAAATTTCCGGGGCTTCTTTCAGATCTGCGCATCTGATATGTATACGCCCTCTAAGCGCGTTATACTCCACACTGCGCTGCGCCATTTCCGCCATTTCCGGCTGGATTTCAACCGCGTCAATCAGCTTCATTTCAGACTTTGCGGCAAGAAGAATCGGGATAATACCGGTGCCTGTACATAAATCGATCGCTCTGCCTTTTCCTTTTTTTGCAAAGTCAGCGAGCAGCACCGCGTCTATTCCGAACCGGAATCCGTCACGGCGCTGTATTATCCGGTAGCCGTTCTGTAGATCGTCAAGCGTTTCAATATCATCATCAATGATATTATTTAATTCCATTATTATCAATCACGGCAAAGCTGATTTCACCCTTTGCTGCCGTTTGTCCGTCAACAGTTGCTTCAACGTTTGCCTTGCCCATACCGTGACGGTATGTGATAAGCTCAGCCTTCAGGCAGAGCGTGTCGCCCGGCACCACCTGGCGGCGGAATTTGAAGTTGTTTATACCCGTGAACACACCGAGCTTACCTTTGTTTTCTTCCATGCCTAACAGCATAACCGCTCCTGCCTGAGCAAGCGCCTCGCAGATGAGCACACCCGGCATAATAGGGTTACCCGGGAAATGACCCTGGAAAAACGGCTCATTTATTGTGACGTTCTTAATTGCAGTAATATTCTTTCCCGCTTCAAGTTCAACCACCTTATCAATCAAAAGAAACGGATACCTGTGGGGTAATATTTTCTGAATTTCAATATTGTTCATTAATTCTGACATTTTATTTTCCTCCTTGTTTTTACTCGTGAATATAAGCTTTTTTATGGAACACGTGCGTCGGATCTTTTACCTTATCGATCTGGTCAAGCGCGAAGCCTGAACCCTTAACGACACATTCTGCGATGTCATCGGCAAGATGACATTCTACTCCAAGCTCCTGTTCAATTCTCTTATCAAGCCCGTAGATAAGCGCGCCGCCGCCTGTAAGAATTATTCCGTCCTGGATAATATCTCCATGAAGCTCCGGCGGAGTTTCCTCAAGCACCTCTCTTGCCCGCTCTGTTATGTTATATACAAACTCGTCAAAAATCTCATATAAATCATTTGACGAAATCATAACACTCTTCGGTATACCAGTAATAGAGCTGATACCCTTTGCTTCGCATATAACCTCTTTATCACGCTTTATAACGCCTCCCACGGTGCATTTAAGCTTCTCTGCCGTTCTCGGCCCGATATGCAGGTTCGCCTCACGCCTGACATATCTTACAATTTCCTCTGTAAACTCATCTCCGGCAATCTTCATTGAACGGCTGCACACGACGCCTCCGAGTGACATGACCGCAATATCGGTCGTGCCGCCGCCTACATCGATGACCATCGTACCGCGTGCTTTGGATATATCAAAACCGGCGCCCAATGCGGCCGCAACCGGCTCCTCTATCACATAAATATCCCTCGCGCCTACATCACGCGCCGCCTCAATTACAGCTCTCTGCTCAACGTCTGTTATTCCCGAAGGTACGCACATCATAATTCTCGGTCTGCCCGAAACGCGGCGCAGAACCTTTTTTATCAGTCCGCGTATCATCTCCTGCGCAAGCGTATAGTTTGAGATTACACCATCACGCAACGGACGTACCGCTTTAATATGCGGCGGGGTTCGCCCAAGCATTTTAAGCGCTTCCTTACCCACGCCTATAACCTCATCAGTCTGAGTATTAACGGCAATGACTGTCGGCTCGTTCAGAACAATACCCCTGCCCTTTATATAGACAAGCATTGTAGCTGTTCCGAGATCTATACTTATATCGTTACCGAACATTCTGTTCTTCTCCTTAACATAATAACTATATTTTATATTATACACCAAATTATGCTTGAACTCAATACTTTTTTTATATTTTATCGCAGAAATTACCTAAAGTATCCGAAATCTTCCGTAAATTTATTATTTTTTTATTTTTAACTATAGATTTTTTTCAAAATATATGGTATAATGCTTAGAAAGGTGAACGATCCGCTTGCGGGTCGTAGCTTAGCAAAACGCAGTTTTGCGTAGCGTAGAAGGAGGAATTTACATATGGACGCTACACAGAAATGGGCAAATGAACGCAGAATTGCCGATCTTATAGAGGTTCTTAAAGAGAACAAATTTGATGCTGTTATGGCAAAGGATAAAGATGATGCCCGGAAAATTGTTATGGATATGATCCCTGAGGGGTCAACAATAGCCGTAGGAGGAAGCGTTACTCTTAACGAAACCGGAATACTTGACGAAATAAGAAAGCCGGAATACAAATTCATTGACCGCTACAACACAAAGTCATTTGAGGAAATGCTTGATAAATATCGAGAAGGCTACTATGCCGATGTTTTTGTATCAAGCACAAACGCGGTAACTATGGACGGTGCGCTCGTTAATATCGACTGTACAGGCAACCGCACAAGCCAGATTGTTTTCGGACCTAAAAAGGTTATAATCGTTGCCGGTGTCAATAAGATTGTTGACAGTGTTGAAGACGGTATGAAGCGTGCAAAAAAGATCGCGCCGATGAACGCCCGCCGCATAACTCATAAAACACCCTGCGCAACAGACTGCAATATAAAATGCAGCGACTGTCATGTACAGCCGAGAGTCTGCAATGTTACAAGCATCGTTACAGGATGCCACTACTTCCCCGGAAGAATTACAATAGTTATGGTTCCCGAGGAGCTTGGATATTGATTTTTATTTACTTAATTAAAACGGCAGTCTTTTCAGGGCTGCCGTTTTAATACGATATTTTGTTCCGCCTGTATTCGCTCGGGCTCATACCATTTGATTCTCTGAATTTTCTGCTGAAATACAGCGCATCGCTGTAGCCGAGCTTAGCCGCAATTTCACCAACACTCATGAGCGTTGATGTGAGCCACCGACATGCAGCATTCATTCTCAGATTTGTATGGTACTCTTGCATTGTCATATTCTTTTCCTTCTTAAAAACAGCCGCCATGTGCTTATAGCTCAGAAAAAATTCCTTTTCAAGCACTTTTGCCGAAAACGGCTCCGTATAATGCTTTTGCAGATAATCACATATTTTATCCGACTTTCCTTTCGGTTCATTTTTTTCAGCGCCATAATATGCGATTTCCATCAGCAGCTCAAACATTCTGATACCGGAAACCCACGGTATTTTTTCGTTCCCTGAGTAAAATAAATCTATATACTGCTCTATCAGCTGTTCAATCCTGCTTTCTGTAATACCTGAAATCATTTTCGGAAGCTTTGTTCTGCAGATAAATTCTGATTCATACTCCGCACCGTCATAAAAATGAATAAAATACCACCGCGTACCCTTTTGTATCTCGCGTCTGCCCCAATGATGCAGTCCCTTTTTCAGGAACATCAGCTCACCTGTGTTTACTGCATAGTCCGTTCCGTCCTCCGTGACATGGATTGTACCGTCAGTCACATACAGAAGCACATTAAAATCCGCAATTCTATCCATATGATAAAACGATTCCGAAGCGGCAATGAGTCCGCACTCCTCCACCACCGGCATTGACGAATTTGACAGTATTATCTCATTCACGATAAACCCTCTTTTCCTGATTATCATTATTTTTTATTATACCATATATCTATCCATTTTTCAAATTTATTTTTACGTAAACTGAAAATTCAAATAAATTTCAGAAAGTAATTGTAATTCGGTCTTTTTGGTGGTATAATAAGTCCAATAAAAGCATAACTTTATTCACAATCAAAAAATCTAATAATGGCGCAGAAAGCGAGGTAATTGAATGAAGTTTTCCAGACTGCTGAAGGGCGCGGCATTGACCGGAGGAATTCTCTTCGCCGTAAAAGGACTTGATGATAGACTCGAAACAACACATTATATAATAGAATCAGATAAAATACCGGAGGGATTCGACGGATTCCGTATTGTACAGGTTTCCGATCTGCATGCCTCCGTAGTACCCGGAATAACAGAAGAAATACGCGGCGAAACACCTGATATTATAGTAATGACCGGAGATCTCGTACATGATCGCGGTTCATATGACCCCGGAATTCTTTTGAGTGAGCGCCTTATGCAGATTGCTCCGGTGTATAATGTGACAGGTAATCATGATCTGTATCGTACTGACTATACGAAATACCAGAATGAGCTTGATAATACCGGGGTTATAACTCTCCATGATCAAAGCGTCACGATTATGCGCAATGCTTCGGAAATCACACTGAGCGGTATTGAAGATCCGTTTTCCGAAGATGGGAATACAATAGAGCAAAACATCAGAACATCTATCAAAACGCTGCCTGAAACAGACAATTATCATATACTGCTGTTCCACCGTGCGAACCATATGGACTTATTAAAAAATAACGGATTTGACCTGGTACTTTCAGGACATATGCACGGCGGTCAGATCAGACTCCCGAACGGCAGAGGAGTTTGCGCGCCGAAATCAAGCTGGGGCAGTGACTCACCGTTACTTTTTCCGAAATATTTCGGAGGACACTATCGCTATAAGAATATGGACATGATCGTAAACAGAGGTATCGGCAATCCGATGATCGTACCAAGACTTTTCAATCGTCCTGAGCTTACAGTTATCATATTAAAATACAAAAGGAGAGAAAAACAACTATGAAACGAGCAATTTATACATGTCTGCCGGAAGGCAGACACAAAGTTCTCACAATGAGCTTTGATGACGGGCAGTATTTTGATAAGAAGCTTGTTGAAATTTTTAACAGATACGGAATCAAAGGAACATTCCATCTCAATTCCGGACTCATGGACGAGCGCAAGGTTCAGCTGAATGAAATAAAAGAGGTATATAAGGGTCACGAGGTGAGCTGTCATACAAAATATCATCCGACTATTGAGAGATGTCCGCTGCCTCAGGTTGTACAGCAGATTATTGAGGACCGACGGCTTCTTGAAAAAGAGGTCGGATATCCCGTTCGCGGCATGAGCTATCCGAACGGCTCATACAGCCGGGACATCATCAATCTTCTTCCTGCCTGCGGAATTGAATACAGCAGAGTTGTAGGCAATACGGATGACTTTGCATTCCCTGATAATTTCCTTGAATGGAAGTCAACCTGTCACTACCGCCATAATCTCATGGAGAACGGAAAGCGGTTTGCTGAGCTTCATAAAACGCAGTATCTTTATATGATGTACGTATGGGGACACAGCTATGAATTTGACACTTTCAATAACTGGGATCTCATGGAGGAATTCTGCGAATACATAGGCGGCAGAGATGATATCTGGTACGCGACAAACATTGAAATTGTTGATTATATGAATGCCGCTAAAAATCTTAAGTTCACTGCCGAGGGAGATCTTGTATATAATCCTAACGCGATCCCCGTATGGATTTCGGTTGACGGAGCACTGCATAAAATAGAACCCGGCGCAACGGTGACTCTGTGATGCGCGAGAGCGATTTATTTACCCCCGTAAAGAATCTGTTTTGCGGCATGGGTTATAAGGTTAATGCAGAGGTGCTTGACTGCGACATTACCGCACTAAAGGGCGATGAGCTTATTATAATAGAGCTGAAACGCACCTTATCGGTTACGCTTCTTTCCCAGGCGCTCGAACGCCAGAAAACCGGTGCCAAAGTTTATATCGCTGTACCGAAGCCGAAAAAATATTCTCCGCGCAAGTTCCGCGATACACTTTATGTGATTAAGAAACTTGAATTAGGTCTTATTTTTGTCACCCTGAAGGATGAGAGCTGTTCCTTTGCCGAAATCATACATAATCCCGAACAATTCAAGCCAGTTCGTAAGAATAAAAAGGAGCGTACAAAAATTATAGAGGAAATAAACGGCAGAGCGATCGATAACAATATAGGCGGTGTTACTCACCGTAAAATCGCTACGGCGTTTACGGAAAAAAACATATATGCCGCATGTGTGATCGAACGTTATGGAACATCGTCGCCAAAAATAATAAAGGAAATTACCGGCAATGACTGCGGCGGTCTCCTTCGCGCCGATTATTATGGCTGGTTCAGAAAAATTGAAAAAGGCATTTATACCATAACCGATAAATGCAGGCAGGATCTTAAAGATTATCCTGAGCTTACTGAATATTATCGAAAAAAACTACGGCTGATTTCAACAATTAATTAATCTTGTTTCGATTATTATTGTTAACATTTCATGAACTTTGTTTTAAATTGTTGAAAAATAAAATATGCTATGCTATAATTACTTTGCTTTGACAGGCAATAAAGATTATAGTATGGAGGAAACTATTATGTCAAAATTTATCGCACTTTTATGTGCAGCAGCAATGGCAATGACAGCATCAACTGCTGTATTTGCAGATGACGCTGCAACAGATACTGCTGCTAACGAAGTAGTTGAAACAACAGAAACTGCTGATGCAACAGAGACTCCGTCTGAAGAGGCTACTGAGGCTGCAGACGCTGCAGAAGCGCCTTCTGAAGAGGCTACTGAGGCTGCCGATGCTACAGAGGCTCCTTCCGAAGAAGCTACTGAGGCTGCAGACGCTACAGAGGCTCCGTCTGAAGAGGCTACTGAAGCCGCAGATGCTACAGAGGCCCCGTCTGAAGAGGCTACTGAGGTTCCGTCAGAGGAAGCTGTAAATCCGTTTGAGGATTGCCAGGACGAATGGTTCACAGACGCTGTTACATATGTTTATACAAACGGTCTTATCAAGGGATATGACGATGTAACATTTGGTCCGCAGGACAATGTAACAAGAGATCAGCTCGCTGTAATTCTTTACAGACAGAACGCTGAAGGCGACATCGTAACAGAAGGTGAAAACTGGGCAGACGAAGCTGAAGCATGGGTATCAGCTAACGGTATCATGGCTGAATTCCTTGGTGATTCATTCGAGGGTTCAACAGCACTCACAAGAGAGCAGATTGTTTCAACAATCTATAAAACATACCAGTTATCCAACATAGCAGCAGATGGCGCAGAGCTTACTGAATTTGTTGATGCTGACTCAATTATAGAATACGCTGTAGACGCTTTTAAGTGGGCAGTTGCAGCCGGCGTTATTGAAGGTAATGATGATCTCGAAATCAATCCGACAGACAACGTAACAAGAGCAGAAACTTCGGCTATTTTACAGAGATACCTCACAAAGCTTACATTTACAGCTCCAACAGAAAAGGCTGATGAAGAAGTTGCTGACGGAGAAACAGCTGACGAGGAAACATCCGATGCGGATGCAGCTGATGAAACTGCTGACGAATCATCAGATACAGAGTTCATCGACGGCGAAACCTCAACAGAAGAGGAAACTCCGGAGGAAATTGAGGCTTCAGAAGCAGACGACGCTCCGGTTGCTGAATAATCTTAATAACATAAAAAACCGTGATATCCACGGTTTTTTTAATCTCCAAAATACAAGGCACGAAGCTTTTTTAGAATTTTCTTCTCAAATCTTGAAACCTGCATCTGGCTCATGCCCATCAGCCCGCTGATCTGCTTCTGACTCATTTCGTCATAATACCGGAGTTTGATAAACTGCACCTCATCATTTTCAAGCTTCTTAGCACAGTAATTCAGAAAATCGCTGTTTTCAATAATGAGAAATCCTGAGTCCTCTTTACCAAGTGTATCAATAAGCGCGATATTATCTTCATCGCCGAGGACCTCATACTCAATAGACTGCACAAATGCGGCATCGCCTGTTTTATAAGCTTCTCTCACAATTTCCTCGCTTACGCCGAGAATGCGAGCCATTTCACTTATCGAATCATCACCGCTCGTACGCTTTATCCGCTCAGCTCTGCGGAACACCTCATATAGTCTGCTGGGGATTTTCATGACAAAACCTTTATCTCTGAAAAACCGCCGCACCTCCCCTACGATTGTCGGAGTTGCATATGAAGCGAACCTGACTCCGCGATTCGGATCGAATCTGTCAGCAGCATAAATAAGCCCCAGGCAGGCTACCTGATAAACATCATCATAATCGATACCGTTGTTGTATAAACGGTTGTTTTTCGCAAACTTTTTTGCAATTATTTCTGCAATATATACGTATCTCTCAACGATTTTATCACGGATTTTAAGATCTCCGGTACGCTTGTACTCCGTAAATAAATCGTATTCATTAGTTATTTTTTGTGCAGCAACCAAAACCGCACGCACCTCACTTATATATCTATTCCCTGAAGTTTTAAAATATTACTTATTTCAGAAGTTCTTTTGCGATCTTAATCGCGCTCCGCTGTGCCGATTTCGGAAATTCCTCATCCTTGTAATTCATGCGAACCAGCACATACATATTTTTAGCATTAATATTGTGCTCCTTCATAATTGTGCTGTCAGCAATACTAACTGCGATCGGGATCTCTTCCTGATTAAAAATTATCTTTCCTTCCTCTTCCGAGAGCCTTTCAAATTCTTCATCATCCAGCCAATCATGTACATTCATATATATTTCGCCTGAATTCTTGCGCTGCGCCATGATTGCAAGCTCATTGCCGTCGAATATATAAAGCATCGAATCATCCTCGGTCATGCCCATATCAAGCTTTGTCTGCAGCGCCTGGTCAGTTTCTTCCGTTCCCGGGATATTTGCAAAATTAAGCTGCTGAAAATAAACATTCGGATGTCCGTCACCATCAGAATCTTCCGCCATAGAGCTGAATACAACTTCAAGCTTATCTACGGTTGATTGGTCGATCGTTGCCGAAGCTCCGTATGTCACTGTAAGATCAAATTTCTCGCGATTCTTACACTGATACACCGTAACCAATATTGCAACAATTGTAAAAATTACACCGATCGTTTGCCATTTATAGTACATCCAATAATACGGCCACCACTCCTTAGTAAACTTTTTCGGTTTTTCTCCATATACCTCCGCCATAAGCGAAACCTCCTGATTTATAATTTATGTAAACTGAAGCATGAGCCAATATCAGGTTCATGCTTCAGTTTATATTTCGCGATATTTTGCAAAATTTAGTTGTTACACAGGATAAACCTTGTTCTCTCTGTCAACCAATGTGTTATCAACCTTGTCAAGCGCAGCTTCGCGGTACTTGAAGAAATCCTCGGCCTGCTTCGGGAATAACGCATATGAAAGCACATCTTCATCCTGACGGATATACTGCGCGCATTCCTTTCTGAGCTTATCAAGCTGCGGCTCTATAAGATCTGCAGGACGGCAAGTAATTCTCTTCTCGTCGCCTATAACCTTCTTAACGATCTCGTCTGAGATCTCACCCGGACAACGGCCGTACTCACCGCGTACAATACCCTTAACCTCTTTTGTTACGTTCTTATAACGCTCGCCCATGATTACATTAAATACTGCCTGAGTACCAACGATCTGTGATGACGGAGTTACAAGCGGCGGATAGCCAAGGTCTGCTCTTACACGCGGAACCTCTTTAAGAACCTCAGCATACTTATCCTCAGCGTTCATCTGCTTGAGCTGTGAAACGAGGTTTGAAAGCATACCGCCCGGTACCTGATACTTCAATGTGTTAACATCAACGCCCATTACCTTTGTATTCATAAGACCGCTTTCGAGATACTTCTGGCGTAGCGGCTCGAAATAGTCTCTTATCTCAATAAGCTTGTTGAGATCATAGCCTGTGTCATACTCCGTATCTTGAAGTGCTGCAACCATAGGCTCTGTAGCCGGCTGTGATGTTCCCATAGCGAGCGGCGACATTGCGCAGTCGATAACGTCAACGCCTGCTTCGATAGCCTTCAGATATACCATTGAAGCCTCACCTGATGTATAGTGAGTATGAAGCTGTATCGGGATCTTAACAGCCTCCTTCATCTTCTTAACGAGATCATATGTCACATACGGTCTTAAAAGACCTGCCATGTCCTTTATACAGATCGAATCTGCGCCCATTTTCTCAAGCTGCTTAGCAAGCTCTACGAACTTCTCGTTTGTATGGAATTCCGATGTCGTGTAGCAGACTGTAGCCTGGACATGACCTCTGCCTTCCTTTGCGCAGTATTCCTTTGTAGCATTGATTGCCGCTTCGAGGTTGCGGATATCGTTCAATGCGTCAAAAATTCTTAAAATATCAATACCGTTTGCGATCGATGCCTGTACAAAATATTGTACAACGTCATCAGCATAATGGCTGTAGCCGAGAATATTCTGACCTCTGAAAAGCATCTGTAACGGTGTTTTCTTAGCCTTAGCCTTGATCTTGCGAAGTCTCTCCCACGGGTCCTCTTTGAGGAATCGGAGACATGAATCGAACGTCGCTCCGCCCCATGCTTCGAGTGAATGATAGCCGATATCATCAAGCTTCTCGACGATCGGAAGCATATCTTCTGTCGTCATACGAGTAGCAATAAGACTCTGATGAGCATCACGGAGGACTGTTTCGGTAATTTTTACCGGCTTCGGCTGAATTTTATTTTTTGCCATTTTTAACACTCCTTTCTACGCTACGCAAAACTTTGTTTTGCTATGCTACAACTCGCAAGCGAGTTGTTCACCTTTTCTAATGGGAATTAAAGACCGTTGAACATTGAAAGGAACACGCCCGCCGCAACGGCTGAGCCGATAACACCCGCAACGTTCGGGCCCATAGCGTGCATGAGCAGGAAGTTTGACGGATTTTCCTTCTGTCCTACTGTCTGTGAAACACGAGCCGCCATCGGAACGGCGCTAACGCCGGCTGAACCGATAAGCGGATTAACCTTACCCTTTGTGAGAACATACATGATATCGCCGAGAATAAGTCCGCCGCAGGTTGAGAATATAAATGCGACAAGACCGAGACACACGATACCCAGTGTTGAAGGAGTAAGGAAGGATGATGCCGTTGCCGTAGCACCAACCGTCGTTCCGAGGAATATTGTTACGATATTCATAAGCTCGTTCTGAGCGGTTTTTGCGAGTCTGTCGCAGACGCCCGATTCCTTTAACAGATTACCGAGCATGAGACAGCCCACGAGCGAAACCGCATCCGGAATTATGAACGCAACTACCAATGTAACAACTATCGGGAATATGATTTTTTCTGTCTTTGATACAGGTCTTAACTGCTCCATTACAACGCCTCTTGCCTTCTTTGTTGTGAGAAGTTTCATAAACGGAGGCTGAATGATAGGGATAAGAGCCATGTATGAATATGCCGCAACGGCGATAGCCGGAAGCAATGCCGGAGCGAGTGATTTTGTAACATAAATCGCAGTCGGGCCGTCCGCGCCGCCGATGATACCTATTGACGCCGCTTCCTTAACACCCCAGCCCAAAGCCGGAATAGACGCGCTGAGTACGAGAGCACCGATAAAAGTAAAGAATACGCCGAACTGCGCTGCAGCACCAAGAAGAATACTCTTCGGGTTAGCGATGAGCGGACCAAAGTCTGTCATACATCCTATGCCGACAAAGATAAGCGGCGGATATATGCCGAGCTTAACGCCGAGATACAGGAGGTCTAAAAGACCGCCGTTACGGACAATCATACCGACATCGATATTCATATGTCCGTGCTCATTAATCATATACTTTGAATCAGTAAACCACTCTGTATGCATCATTATCGCATTTGATTCACTAATCATCGGAAGATTTGTGAGCAGCATACCGAACGCTATCGGCAAAAGCAGGAGCGGTTCGTATTTCTTTACTATAGCAAGATACAAAAGTACACAGGCAACTGCGAGCATTATAATGGTTTTTATTGCATCACCGGCACCCGTCTGGAACAGAGCTGCAACGCCTGTGTTGCTTAAAAAGCTGCCAAAACTTTCTAACACTTTTTGTCACCACTTTCTATTTTAATATGTCCGTTTTGTATTAGTTTAATGAAACTAATACATCACCTGTGTTCACGCTGTCGCCCGCAGCCGCGTTTACGCTTGCAATAACACCGTCAGCGCCTGCGAAGATCTCATTCTCCATCTTCATCGCTTCAAGAACTGCAACAAGAGTATCCTTTGTTACCTTGTCGCCAACATTTACCTTGATTGATACTACTGTACCCGGCATCGGAGCCGTTACCTTTGTAGCACCCATTGAACCTGTCGCCTTAGGAGCTGCGGCCTTTGGCGCAGAAGCAGCCTTAGGAGCTGCGGCCGGTGCGGGAGCTGCAACCGGAGCCGCCGGGGCTGAGCCGCCAACCTCTTCAACGTCAACCTCATAGGTCTTTCCGTTAACTGTGATATTAAACTTTCTCATAGTCTAGTACTTCCTTTCCATTTAAAATCTGTTTCCGATAGTCTCGCGCAGTCCGGCGTTATTCCATGCAGGGCGCTTTGTCGGAACTCGTCTGTACGACTTAATTTGCAAATTATATGTTGATGTATTAAGACTTGCGGCGATAGCAGCCGTGAGGACAGCTATAAGCTCTTCCTCGTCCTCTTCAACCACCTCTGCCTGAACCTCAGGTTCCGGCACGGTCTCCTGAGCCGGAGTTGTGGCAGTCTTGGGTTTTTTGTTAAAAATAACACCGAAGAGATATAATACGATCATCAATATCAGGAGAACTCCAAATACGATGCTGAGACCTATAACAACAGTCTCACCACCCATACCGAAGGCTTCTCCGAGCGATATGCCCTTACCTGTTACCAGGGACGAATTTGGATCTAAATTCATTTTATTATCTCCTTTCTTATACAGGGAGATTTCCGTGCTTCTTAGCAGGTCTTGAATCACGCTTTGACTGGAGCATCTCGAGTGCCGCGATAATTCTCGGTCTTGTTGAATCCGGTTCGATTACATCGTCAACATAGCCGCGCGCCGCAGCTGCAAACGGTGTAGCAAACTTATTTCTGTATTCCGCAACCTTGTCTGCACGCGCCTGTATCGGATCATCAGCCTGTGCTATATCATTCTTAAAGATGATATTTGCAGCACCCTCCGCGCCCATAACCGCGATTTCGGCTGTCGGCCATGCCATAACCATATCTGTATCGAGATGCTTTGAGCTCATTGCTATATAAGCTCCGCCGTAAGCCTTTCTTATGATCACGTTGATTTTCGGAACAGTCGCCTCAGCATAAGCATAAAGAAGCTTTGCGCCGTGACGGATAATTCCGCCCTGCTCCTGATCAACACCAGGGAAGTATCCTGGGGTGTCTGTAAATGTGATGATCGGAATATTAAAGCTATCGCATGTTCTGATGAAACGCGCCGCCTTGTCCGATGCGTTAATATCAAGCGAGCCTGCCTTAACCTTCGGCTGATTTGCTACAATACCTACGCTTGCGCCGTTCATTCGCGCGTAGCCTACAACTATATTCTGTGCGAACTCGCTCTGAACCTCAAAGAATTCGCCGTTATCAACAACTTCTCTTATAACCTCTTTGACATCATATGCCTGGTTGGGGTTATCGGGCACTATTGTCGAAAGCTTTTCCGAAAGACGGTTAATAGCGTCTGTCGGCTCAACATACGGTGCTTCCTCAAGATTATTTGAAGGAAGATAGCTTAAAAGCCTCTTAATGTTTTCAATACATTCCTCATCCGACGCTGCCGTAAAGTGACATACGCCCGACTTTGAAGCGTGAACCTTGCTTCCGCCGAGATCCTCAGCCGTGACCTCCTCTCCTGTTACAGACTGGATTACCTGCGGACCTGTGATGAACATCTTTGCGGTTTTGTCAACCATAAAGATGAAATCCGTAATAGCCGGTGAATAAACTGCGCCGCCTGCGCACGGTCCCATAATCACGCTGATCTGCGGAATTACGCCGCTGTTTACAGTGTTGCGATAGAAGATTTCGCCGAATCCTGAGAGCGCGTCAATACCCTCCTGGATTCTTGCGCCGCCCGAATCGTTCATGCCGATGATAGGGGCACCCATCTTCGCTGCCATATCCATAACCTTGCAAATCTTCTTTGCATGCATTTCGCCGAGCGAACCGCCTATTACAGTGAAGTCCTGTGAATAAACGTAAACGAGACGTCCGTCAACAGTACCATAGCCCGTAACAACACCTTCGCCCGGAACTTCAACCGCATCCATACCGAATTCGGTACATCTGTGGCTGACAAAAGCGTCAATTTCAACAAAACTTCCCGCGTCAAGAAGCGCATTGATACGCTCTCTGGCTGTCAGCTTGCCTGAATCATGCTGCTTTTTGATTTTTGCTTCGCCGCCGCCGTTTTCAATCTTGTTTCTGCGGAATTGAAGCTCAGTCAGTTTATCAACTGTTCCCATGATTTAACCTCCATTTTTTAAATTAAGAGATAAATTTTTCAATTATACCTTATTGTATATTATATCATTTTTCTCTAAATTTTTCAATAAATTTATTTTGACTTAACATATAGAAAACGTACATTTTTACCCAATTATTTTGTGCAAAACTAACAGCAAAAAAACTTGATAAAGCTGTTGACAAATGGTTCAATTTCTGCTATAATATCATTTGTCGTTGAGAGAGACGGCATGAAATTAAATATTGCGGAATTGTGTAAGGGTAGCACTAGTGACTCTGACTCACTCTGTTCGGGTTCGAATCCTGATTCCGCAGCCAAATTATCCTCGATACAAACCTTTTATGATTTTTAAATCTGAATTGGTATTGGTAATTGAGAGATATTGAACATAAAGCAGTGGATGTTTTCACTGCTTTTTTTCTACCTAAGATAATAAAAGGAGCTATTTGCATATGAACGTATTGATTATAGGAAACGGATTTGATATTGCACATGGTCTGCGCACTCAATATAAAGATTTTTTAGATTACATTTCAGAATGCCGAAACCGTATAGAGGAACTTGAACAAATGACAGTTTCTACAGATGCGTTATTTATTTCTGAACTATGGAAAATAGATGCCTATATATATCCTTATTATGATTATTTTCTTGAGTTTTTTAGATTTATCCGAAAAGAGAATTTCTGGATTGAATACTTTAATTCGAGAAAAGACAGTCTTCCAAACACATGGACCGGATTTGAAACAGATATACGAGAAGTTATAGAAAATGTAACACAATGCATCTCATATTCAGGAGTACGTTTTAATTCGAAACAAGGCATATCATGCAAAATCATTTCAACTTATAGTGAATTTTTCTATGAAAATGAAAAAAGCAAACTGATTGATAATACATATGATAATGTACATCGAGTATTATTAAATGACTTGAATTCCTTAATAAGAGGATTTGAATTATATCTTACACTGGAGGTTGAACCATCTATTTGTAATATAAAAAGAATATCTCCTGATATAAATAGTTTATCTATCGATCATGTTATCTCATATAATTACACCCACACATACACACAAATATATGATCCCAACCTAAATAGCCAAAGATGTAAATTCGTCCACGGCGAGGCTGTCCTAGAAAACGGACTACTAAATAATAATATGGTGCTTGGAATTAAAGAATTCCTGAATGAAACAGAAAAGGACGAAAATGTCGCTTTTATTGAATTTCGTAAATTTTTCCAGAGAATATACAAAGCAACCGATTCTTCTTATTTTGATATCGTTCACAAAATTGAAACTGATTATGAATTTGACAATTATGGAGTGGATCAAATAGACGAGATCGAGAAATCTCATATTTATATATTCGGACACTCTTTAGATAAAACAGATGAGGATTTACTTAAGCTATTTTTGTTGAATGAATATGCTGATTGTACCATATTTTATCACAATACTGAGCAATTTTCTCAACAAATATCTAATTTAGTAAAAATCCTCGGTCAAGATGAGCTTATTAACCGAACAAGGGGTTCAAACCCAAATATTATATTCAAGAAACAATCTGACTTTGTACCTATTAATAGTTAAATACAGCCGGGAGATTATAATCCCGGCTGTCACTATTTTATGTTCTACTTACCAAGATAGCTCAACACATTCGCCGCTATAATAGCAGCATCGGCGCGGGTGATGGGATCGTTCGG